>JAGPUU010000010.1 GCA_018067325.1 Amphritea sp. | reverse complement strand
AGACCCTATTCAAGCGGCAACTGGCCTGCATCGTTACCGTCTGAAAAAAATGCTTAACCATATGGAGCAAGATATGCTCCGCCAGAGTAGCAATAGCTTTCGTCCGAAGGATCAGTATGTCGCCCGGATTATGGAGTGCTTTGATCTGATTCGATCTGGGTTGTTCTGAAACAGGAGATTGACGGTTGTATCAAATCAACGAACTTTGGGTAGATTCTTGTAACTTATCGTAGAACACTGCAGGTATAACCGGCTTGGAGAACAGGTAGCCCTGAAAACAGTGACATCCCAATTCCATCAGGGCGCTTCGCTCACTCAGGGTCTCTACGCCCTCGCCGATAACCGTAAGATTAAGTCGGTCAGCGGTTGCGATAATAACCTCAACAATAGCGGCCAGCTCAGAAGAGGGGCGCAGACCGGTAACGAATGATCGGTCTATCTTGAGTATATCCAGTGGCAGGTAATGCAGGTATCTGAGCGACGAATAACCGGTGCCAAAGTCGTCAATGGCAAAAGAGATACCTCTTTGTTTTAGCAGTTTCATCTTATTACTGGCAATATCAAAGTTATTAAGCAGCATGTTTTCAGTGATCTCTAACTCTACCAACTGCCCCGGAATCTCTTTCTCGTTCAACATTTCCAATAAACAATCGACAAAATCGACCTGCATAAATTGCAAAGGACTGATGTTGATTGCCAAGCGTTTGAATGTCTCGGGTAACCCCTGTTTATGCCAGTCGGAGAGTTGTGCTATCGCCCGCTTCAAGACCCAGTTACCTATCTCAACAATCTGACCGCTCTCTTCAGCGATACTGATAAAGTTGCCCGGTAAAATGATCCCTTTTTCGGGGTGACGCCAGCGTAACAGTGCTTCAGCGCCGACAATCTGATCATTACTTTCTACCTGAGGCTGATACCAGAGCTCAAACTCATTGTTTTTAAGTGCCTGATGAAGCCCTTTTTCCAATTCAAGCCTTTCCTGAGCAGTAGATTGCATCTCCGGATCAAAGAATTGGAAGTTTTTTCTTCCCTGAGCTTTTACCCGGTAGAGCGCAGTATCAGCATGACGCAGTATATCCAGTGAGTTGTTGGGGTGGTCTGGGAAAACGGCAATGCCGATACTGGTACTGCAGTAGAGTTGGTGACCTGCAATATCGAAAGGAATGGTCATCTGCTCGAGAATCTTTAAAGCGGTGGTAGTGGTGCTTTCTGCACAGAGTTCGGCAGATTTTCCTGTTTCTGTGAGGAGAACAACAAATTCATCCCCACCAAATCGGGCGCAAGTGGATGTATCAGGCAGTATCTGGGTTAGGCGTTTGGCGACTTCACAGAGAATAGCATCACCGATGCCGTGGCCTAGTGAGTCATTAATCGTCTTAAAACGATCCAGATCGAGATAGAGTACCGCCCCGAAATTCTGACTTTCCTGATGCTGCTTTATGGCGCTATTAAGATGATCAATAAAGAGTCTGCGGTTTGCTAATCCTGTCAGTGTATCAAAAAAGGCCAGTTCAAAAATTTGCTGCTCGGCCTCTTTGCGCACGCTGATATCCCGCGCGAGGATCAGAATGTAATCTTCATTCTGCAGGTGCATTCTGATACAGCGGGCCTCGATAGGAAAGTGCTTTCCCTGGGCACTGATCTGTATGTCTTCCAGGGTACTAACCTGTTTTTCACCAATGCTTAAAAATAAAGTTTCCAGCTCAGAGTTGGTGTGGTTCTTACTGAAATGTGCCAGTGATTTACCGAGGAGTTCGGCGCCATCGATTGCTAAAGACTGCGCCGCCTGATTATTGACCTGAATAATAGTGCCATCCGACTGGCAGAGGAACATCGCATCGCCGGCGTTTTCCATCAGAGAACGGGAAAAGTGTTCGCTTTTAGATAGGTCTTGAATAGTCTCGTTTAGCTGGTCTGTCATCTGCTTGCGTTCATGCCATAGCCGGTCAAAACTGGAGACTAAATCGCCCAATTCATCCCGCTGGTCATAGGGGGGAGCAACGACATTATCGCTTTTACCCAGCTGGTCAACCCAATGCGCAATGTTAAGAATCGGTTGTGACAGGTAACGGTAGAACAATAATAGGAAGATGCTGGCCAGCGCTATGTTATAGAGTAACCCCAGCGCCATGCTGTTAAATGTCCGCCGGACAAAGTTGCCAGCAATAAGTGCGGTATCAATATCAATAATCAGGGTGGCGGAACCACTCTTTGATTCTTTAATGTTAAGAGGGGTTTCAATATGGCTTTTGAAACGGAATAGATTACTGCCCACCACGGCAAGGGGCGACGGTTGGGTCTTCTGGCGGCTACTTTCTGCCAGGATATCGCCAAAATCATCAATCAACTGGGCGTGATAAATCTCTGAAGTCGTCGTTAAAACTGTCGTAATACTTTCAGCCTGTTTTGGATCGAGGTTGTATACGGCCTCAATAGCAGCATCGCAATGTAGGGCAATGGTTTGCTCTATTCCGGCGGTGAAGTTACTCCGCTCCTGTTTAAGGTCCAGGTAAATCTGTACGCAGGTAGAGATTAGTCCTAGTAACAAGGAGACTGTTAGTACGATAACCGCTTGCTTAAATGCAATTCTGTGGCGGAAATTAAACTTCATCGCTGTGCCTTGCTTATTATTCTGATGGTCTGTTTAGAAGTAGCTTGCATAGATGGCATCCAACTCACCAGAGGCTTTGATGCGCTCAAGACCTGTGTTGAATTGTTCCAGCAATTGCGTGTTACCCGGATAGGCTTTGCTTAAGCAGAGGTAAAAATAGACGCTCTCTTTGTCGGCGAGGCGCTTTGTCTTGATCTTATCTTGTAGTCCAAGCTGACGAGCTCGATAGAGCGCTGTCAGTTCACCGATATAAAACACATCGATATCGCGAAAAACAACAGAGCGAATACCACTATCTATATCCTGAATTTTACTATGGGGGATATCTTTACTCTCTAGTTCCTTCTGCATGGCCCAGGCCTCAACCGCATTGACCTTGTAATGGCTGAGATCTGCCAACTTAGTGAGTTTTCTGTCATCAGTATCAGTAGCCATCAGTGCAACCTGATTGGCTTCGCTCACTTTATCGCTGAACAGAATATAAGCTTCCCGTGCAGGTCGTCTTGCGCAACTGGTATATCCGGCGATATAACCATGTTCAAGGTTTTTGTTGATTCGCTCCCAGGGGGCGGTACTGAATTTCACCTCAATACCTACCTTGGTAAAAGCTGCCTTGACGACCTCAACATCGACTCCACTGAGATTATTCTGTTCGTCAACAATGGTATAGGGTGGGTAGTCTACGGCGAATATCTCAATCGGTATTTCATCGGCAACAGCAGGCCCAATGAAAGCTATAAACAGAATTACAACTAATCGTTTTAGAATAGACGAAAACACCGCGAATCCCTCTGAAGCATTGTTGTTGAAAATGACCGGTATGGGCAGCACAAAGTGACCCGTTATGGAGACATTATTTTCAAATTAGTCAACCAAAGCAATAGCTAGTTGGTTATTTAGTGACCATTCTGAGAGTAATTAATGGGCGGTAAATAAGGGGGGTAAAAGAGATGCGGCTGATTCGTTGACAGGACTAGAGCTTCAGCATTAATTGGCAGTAAAATCCTGCCAGCCTTCCAGAATCTCAATAAAATCATCTAAGCCGCAGCTTGCTGTCGATTCTTGATCGTAGAACTCAAGATTATCTTCCGGGGCATCTTCTTCGAACTCTGAATCTAACGCATGGGCGCGTACTTCGGCTTCATCCCGGTTTAACCGCAGATTATACTCTGCACCTTCCATCAGGTAGTCCACTCGTTGTCGCTGTTGCAGTTCTGAAACAACAGAGATTAGCTCGGCAATAACAGTCTGGCGGCTTCGTAGTTCATAGGTAATCCAGTAGCCCAAAGCTTCATGGCCCATGGAAAATTCAGCCCGAAAAGCGCCGTATATATCATGGGTAAAGTCATAGTCCATAGTAGCGCTCCGAAAGTTTAGCGTTTTAAGTCAAAGGGGCGCGGAGCATAGCATAGGCTTGGTTAATAGAGCAGTGAATAGACGTCACGGTGGCTCGTTGTTCAAAAATGCAAAAGCCTATATCTCTCTTTGAAATACGTTAACAGTTGAGATAAGCCCGATACCCAACTACATTGAGACCATACTTCTTCACCAGAGTTCGTCACCCGACTGCACTTGCAGTCATGTTGTAGGTCAGGACGACCCGAAGCATTAGTGTGCTTTGTATGCCTTTATTGCCAGGGACTGACAATGAAAATGTCTTGTGATAGCGGTCGCTCGTTGTATCTCGCTCGAAAGAGCGCTGCCCCCATATCTTACCCATGGTCTTTATACGAATTACTTAGTTGTTTTTATGGCTGAGACATCTACGTCTTTAACTTATCAACAGACAGATCATATTAAAGAACGTCAACTTTAATCGAATTAAGGAAGATTACAGCATGCAGACTGATATGCATTACTACGGAACGTACGCGATGGCCCGGGCTGCGGGCTTATCAGAAGAGGATTGTTATCTGATAGCCTATGCGGCTCAATTTGTTGATGACAATGCGGCAGGGGAGTTTGTTGAGTTTGATGATGGCGCTCGTATTGATACTGAAGCTACCGCTCATCACCCTGTGGATATAAAAAATGTGGGCCAGTTCGACCCCGAAGATCAGCGCAAGGTATGGGTTCCGTTTCACTTTTTGCCGGGTAATGAAGGGGCTGAATACAGCGAACGGCTACGTTGTGTAAAAGACAGCCTGCCAGCCCAGGAGATGATTCAGAATCATGCTGACCATGTGGATAAAGCCTTCGGTTTATATCTGGTGGGTATTGCTGCACATGTGTACGCCGATACTTTCTCTCATTATGGTTTTTCCGGTATCAGCTCAGAGGGCAATAAGGTCGATCAGAACAGTATCGAACTGAGAGATATAGACGCGCCGATCAGAGAGTATATCGAAGGCAAGGCTGAAAAGTTTTTTGAGAAAGAGACTGCCCGTGTAGAAGACAATCCGTTTAAAAAACTATACAACATGATTCGCCGCAAGTTGGATATGGTGCAGGCAAAAGTAGCAGAGCTGGGTGGTGCACTGGGGCATGGCCCCGTAGCGACCTATCCTGATCGGCCCTTTCTGACCTGGCAGTTCAACTATGAACAGGAGAATCAGGCCTCAGGGGTACGCAATAACCCGGCCACTTTTCTTGATGGCTGTAAAAAACTGCACCAGATATTCGCCTATGTGAAGGCCAGAGTTGAGCGAGATACCGGAAGAGGAGGCAACGTCAAGCCGTTCGAATACATTCAAAGCAGTGTCGAGACCGTTCTGAAAACCGAGGCTGGAAAGCAGGGTCGAATCGATGCCTGGCAAAAAGCCGCCCGCTCTGGTGCCTTTGGCATTGCGGCGCCTATTCCTGAATACGACCACAACCACTGGAAGAGCCAGTGGGAAGATCTGAAAGCAAACCATACCCGAAGTAATCAGGCGATCGATACCGATATCTTTAAGTTTTACTGTGCCGCGGCCTATCACCGGAATTATGTGATTAGAGATCTGCTGCCCAAGTATGGGTTGGTCATAGATTAAGGGCCGTAGCTCGAACGTCGCTGCGCGACTGGCTCGTTGTTCGTGGCTCGGAAAAGCAAACGCCAGCGGAGTTGTAAAGGATGTTGGCAGTTTTTGTAGGAGTGACGCCCCGTCGCGATGGGGAAGTAATTCGAGCTTGAATCTCGTTTTCAGAAGAGCGGTCGAAAATTCCATCGCTTTATAAAAATATAAATGAATAATAAATTAAAGACGAAATAGCCCAGCAACGCTGCTGGGCTTTATAATTTTTCTAGCCACTGCGCTTAAAATTCAGCAACCCCGATCAAGTCCTATCGTGCCTAGAATGCGAATATACTTCTGCACTGAAGAGGTAGGTTCGAAGGAGAGGAGATGAATGTAGAAAGTGTTTCAAAACAAGATCAGCGAATTAGCAGGGTGTGTGATTACATCAATCAGAACTTAGATGCTGAGCTGTCGTTGACGTTACTCAGTGGTGTGGCAACACTCTCGAAGTATCATTTTCATCGACTATTCTCTGCGTTTACCGGGGTGAGTCTGATTCGTTTTATTCAACTGATGCGGTTGAAACGAGCTTCTTTCCGGTTGGCGTTTGAGCAGGAAGTTCTGATTATCGATATCGCCTTTGAAGCGGGGTTTGACAGCCCCGAAGCCTTCTCTCGGGCGTTTAAACGAACCTTCGGACAGTCTCCTACTGGTTTCAGAGCATCACCTGAGTGGCCGCAATGGCACTCTAAATACCAGTTTGATATGCCTTCAGGAGGCGTGCTGACAATGAATGTTGAGATTATTGAATTTGCTGAAACCCAGGTTGCCCTGGTTGAGCATCAAGGCCCCAGAGAACAGGTGCTGAATTGCGTGGGGCAATTTATTGCTTGGCGAAAAGAGACCGGCCTTTCCCCGGTCAAAACCAGTAAAACCTTTGGCGTTCCTTACGGTGACCCAAACACCACAGCCCCGGAAGACTTTCGTTTTGATGTCTGTGGTTCATTTAAAGGGGAAGTTCCGGCTAATAAATATGGCGTCAAATCTGGTGTGATTCCCGGTGGACGCTGTGCGGTGATTCGTCATAACGGGAGCCACGATAATATCGATGAGACTATCTATCATCTGTATCGGGACTGGTTACCCCAAAGCGGCGAAGAGTTACGCGACTATCCCTGCTTTTTTCAATATCTCAACTTCATCTACGAAGTGGATGAATGCGATCTGCAAACCGATATTTACCTGCCGTTAAGATAGGCGCCTGTCTGCAGATGATAAAAAGCCCGGTAAAAAAACCGGGCTTTGATAAACGAGCCATTCACGTCAGTGCAGATCATGACCCGTTATTACTACTGCCCGGACATCACCCCGAACAATAGCCCCTTCAAACTGAGTCTTCTGCTTTTTCTATACTTTCCTAGCCTATAGCATCGGGGAGCGAGCTCCAACAAAACGTTCAGCCATTTTAGGCTTATCGCCGTATGGATATAGCTCCTACCCGATTTCAATAAACCGCAATGCCGGTTCTGTGATTCCTCTAACCACTACTCTTCTTAAGTGTCCTGTCCGGCAAACATTACGTTAACAACCTCTCGGAAGTGAGCCGCTTTCTTAGAAATATCGAC
>JAGPUU010000005.1 GCA_018067325.1 Amphritea sp. | reverse complement strand
TACGGCAATTGGGTGGGCCCACTCTGATTGTTGTAGATGGCCGGGATAATAGTCGTTGTCGTGCTATCGCTACGTTATTACATGGTAATGAGCCGTCCGGTGTTCGGGCCATATTGGGATGGCTGCGCAGTGGAGAACGTCCTGCGGTGAAGTTGATCTGCTTGATCGCGTCGGTTCACACTGCGTTGTATGAGACACTGTTTCACTATCGGCAGATACCCGGGCAGCGTGATATGAATCGCTGCTTTCGCCCCCCTTTCGACGATCCCCTGGGACATGTGGCCAGTCATTTTATCGAGCTGCTTGAACAGTACCGCCCGGAAGCTGTGTTGGATATCCACAATACCTCAGGTATGAGTCCCGCTTTCGGTGTTGTCACCTATGAAAGCTCCGTCCATGAAGCTTTGGTGAGCCTTTTTACTCGCCGGATTATTGTGACTGAGTTTCGTTTGGGATCGCTGATGGAACTTAGCGATGATCAATTGCCGATAGTGACTATAGAATGCGGTGGCGCTCAGCAGCCCGAAGCGAATCAGACGGCAGTAGATGGCTTACAAGCCTATCTGTTCAACGATGATGTTTTAAGCTTAACCTCAGGTCTGTTATTGGATCTTTATCGCCATGCGGTGCGTCTGGAGCTGCAACCGGATTGCCGGATCGCCTACGCAGACCAACCTATCCCCGGTGCTGACTTGACAGTTTGTCTTGATGTGGAAAAATTTAATTTTGGGGTGATACCGGCGCTTACCCGGTTGGGGTGGTTAGGTCCGCGAGGGATGTCGGTTTTTCGGGTGCTGAATGCAGCGGGTGAGGATGTTCTGCCTCACTATTTTCTCAGTAAATTCGACAGATTCTATTCAGCGCAACAATTGAAGCTCTTTATGGTGACGACTAATCCGGCGATTGCGCAAAGCGACTGCCTTTTCTATGCCTGTGCAGAAACTGAACATGAACAGATTATCGAAAAGATTGTTGAGTAGGGCAGAGAGCTGATAATGCGGTGGATAAGAGGGGAAAGTTAGCCTGGGGGAAGAGCGCTGGGCAGATTATGCTCAGCTTTCTTATCCCTAGTAATGGCGGGCTCTGTCGCTGTTTTAATAAAGTTATGCAGGGTTTTCCCCAGAGGTTATGCACAGATTTTGTGGGTAACCTACTCTTGTTTGGTCAGGCCCATTTTTTTAGGATAGCGACACCCTGTTTATAGCCCAGGCCGCCATTTCCATGTACTGCTCCTATGTGATGGCCCGGGCTGGCAATCATCTGCTGGTGCATTTCGATCAGACTGTTCAAAGCAGGATTATTCCAGGGGCCCTTGGCCAGATTCATCCCTCCGGTAATGGTAATCAGGTGCTGCTCCAGAAATGCTGGAACCTGTTCTAACAGATCGACCAGGCCACTCGCTAACAGGAATGCGATAGGGACAACAGGATAGCAGGTGTAAGTTTCTAATAAGGCTTTGCCCTGTCTGAACTGTTCGGCGAAATCGGTTTCGGCCTGATGACAGGCTGCTTGATAGGCCAGCTTGAGGTGATCGTAGCTGACAATGTCTTCAACATGCTGCTTACCATCGCCGGGTAAAAAACCGAGCCCTACACCTGATATCTCAAGACAAGTGTCTGCAGGAATCGTCAGCTGTTGAGCGATAGCAGAGCTGCTGATCAGTATTTTGCCTGAAAAATCGATCAGGGGGTTGGCACAGTCAACGCCACGAAATAACGGCGTAATATGGTTATACCAGCGCTCATCAGGGAGTTGTTCTGCGATGAGTTGATCTGAAACGACGTTGCGGTAGCTGCACTTATAGTTTTCAAACAGATGATGGGCGAGTTGCTGGAAAAGTTCAGCGTCGGCTCCGTGGCGATGAAGAAACTGCTCTGCCAGCTCGTTATAGGCGGTTGTCAGAGGGTAGTCATCACCATAGATCGCCATCAGATCCAGTCGCTCCTGGCGCTGGTAACCGGTCCGTAGCATGTCCTTGCCACTGATGACGACCGCGTCAGCTTCACCCCTCTTGATTAAATGTCGAGCATGGGACAATGCTTCGAGTGGGCCGCAGCCACTGCGGTAATGATTCGGCTGTAATTCACTGTGCCAGGGGGTGCTTAGAGGATCGATAGTCAGCTCGGTTATCCGGGCTTTCTGTTGTTGAAGTGTTTGTTCCAATTCCAGGCAGTGCTTCAGAGAGCCTGTTTCATCGACGGTTTTTGCTGAGGCGATTATCAGGGCTTCCGGCATAGCATCACTTCCAAACAGAGGGAGGCGTTATTCTATCAGGGTTTTCCTTTATAGGCTAAGCGGCCTAAGCCGCTTGATCCGGGAGGTATTACTTACTGAGCAGTCGTATGCCACTTTCTTCAATAGCAATTTTTCGTTCTTTATAGAGTCTTCCAATAGACAGCTTAAATGCTTTTTCACTACAGCTGAACAGGCGTTTGATCATTTTCGGAGAGGTTTTTGTTAAGCGTTGACCTGCAGACAGCGGTCCGGAATTTAAGAGGTAAGGTATGGTATTTCGACTGGGAATAGATACAGGTGGCACATATACAGATGCGGTGCTGGTGGATGGCCAGCAAAAGGTTGTGGCTACCGTCAAAAGCCTGACGACCCGCTATGACCTGACTATCGGTATCGGTAATGCATTATGCGGGTTGCCTGCTGAAATGCCGCGCGGGAACTTTACCAGCTGGCCCTGAACGTCGGCACCGGCATCGCGACAGATCTGTAACGCTTCTTCATCGTCATGAAATTCAATGCCGACCTCTTCGAGAATAATTTCGGCACTTTTATCGATCAGGCTCAGACCATCATCAAGCACACCGCAGGTGTTTAACGTTAGCCGGATCTTTGGTGCGAGTGGTCAGATATCCATCTGCAGCTAATAGTTATGCAGTGTTATACGCCGTTAGTGCTGGGTATAGCCATCTTCGTGCATTGCCTTACGCGCTTTCTCCAGATCCAGTTTCTCAATCGGATCAGACAGGTAGTAAGGTAGCTCGACCGATTCATCGGTCAGCTGGATCATCTTGCCTTCTATTAGCCTATCGATAACCGATTCAATGGTTTTGACCAATTCGGTAGGTGCCGATGCCGGGTATTGGACCGTCATATAATCGATAAGCTGTTGCAGGGTATGTTGACCATCGGCCAGTGACACGACGATACCCAGCCAGTCTTCAATATCTGTTGTGTGTGTAGGATTATGGATATTAACCAATGCGATCCTGCCGCCCTTACGAGTGAAAATAACATTACGATAAAAATACTTGTTGGTTTCCAAGGCAGGGCCCCCAGTTGGTAAATTCAGTGCCAGACTATAGCAAGCACAAGGGTAAGGCTATATACCTCTTAAGTGAAGGCCGATGGAAATGTGTTACTCAACCCCCCGCTCTTTCAAGCTGGCTTTTTTATATCTCTTTATTGCAGATAGACGTTTTTTCTTTGCTTTTACTTCTGTACAGCGCTTTAAAGGTTAACGATTACGCTTTTGGTTTTCTGGGGTTGCGTCTTGAGCGGCGTGTCTGGCCGCCACTTGCGGAGCCTCCGGCGACACTCAGAGCTCCGTTAAGCTGGGCTTTAGCTCCAGTGCTGCTGATCAGCATTCTGCCTGAAAAATAGATCAAGGGATTGGCACAGTCAACGCCACGAAATAACGGGATAATACGGTTATACCATCGCTCATCAGGGAGTTGTTCTGCGATAAGTTGATCTGAAACGACGTTGCGGTAGCTGCACTTATAGTTTTCAAACAGATGATGGGCGAGTTGCTGGAAAAGCTCAGCATCGGCTCCGTGGCGATGAAGAAATTACTCTGCCAGCTCGTTATAGGCGGTTGTTAAGGGGTAGTCAGCTCGGTTACCCGGGCTTTCTGCTGTTGAAGTGTTTGTTCCAGTTCCAGGCAGTGCTTCAGAGAACCTGTTTCATCGACGGCTTTTGCTGAGGCGGTTATCAGGGCTTCCGGCATAGCATCTCTTCCAAACAGAGGGAGGTGTTATTCCATCAGTGTTTTCCTGTGTAGACTAAGCGGCCTAAGCCGCTTGATCCGGTAGGTATATTACTTACTGATCAGCCGTATACCGCTTTCTTCAATAGCAATCTTTCGCTCTTTATAGAGTCTTCCGATAGACAGCTTAAATGCTTTTTTACTACAGCTAAACAGGCGTTTGATCATTTCCGGAGAGGTTTTGTCGTTGGCTGCTATATACCCGTCGTGCTCCTCTAAGAGGTGCATGATACGCTTACCTAGGTCATCAGTTTTGCCATAGCCCAGTTGCTGCAGGCACAGGTTTATCTTGCCATCGGGGCGAACCAGCTTAATGAAGCCTTTCATCCGCTGGCCATAACGTACCGGTTTAAAGACGTCATCATCGTAGATAACACCCCAATGCTGACCGTTAATGATCGCTTTGTAGCCGATGTGAGTGTGGTCTTCGATGATAAGGTCGACCTGCTGACCTTTCTCATAACTATGAGGATAGTTATCTATAAACTTATTTAGTTTAGTTGTGCCTGCAATCCGGTCCGTTTCCTGATCAAGGTAAACATAGACAATCTGCTCCTGATCTTTTTCAACGGTTTTCTTCTGCTCGCTGAAAGGTACCAAAAGGTCTTTGGGCAGGCCCCAGTCGAAGAATGCACCGATGCGATTAAGATCCAGTACTTTGAGACAGGCGAAGTCACCGACCTGGGCTTTCGGAGTTTCTGTCGTGGCTATCAGTAAATCATCGGAGTCGCGGTAGATAAATACATTGAGACTGTCTCCAATGGCGGTATTTTCCGGGACATAGCGTTGTGGCAGCAGAATTTCTCCCAGCTCTTCGCCGTCGAGATAGATGCCGAATTTAACTTCTTTGACCACTTCCAGAGTGTTGAACCGGCCGATCATTGTCATGGGAGTCTGTGCCTCATAAAAAATAGAAAAAACGGAGACTGGCTCCGTTTTAGGATCAGTGTATTGCGCGGTTGTTTATGAATGGTCTTTCAAAAATTCAGGGTCAAGCTGCAGCTCGTTATTACTGTTAATGCAGATGCCCCGCTCACGGATATTTTTAGCGATCAGCTTAGCTTCTCCCAGTGAGTGCATGCTGTAGGTTCCGCACTGATATTCGTTCAGCTCAGGAATTTCGCTCTGTTTCTCAACCTGCTGAACATCATCCATCGCTGCTAGCCAGGCATCTGCGACTTGCTGCTCTGCGGGTGTACCGATCAGGCTCATGTAAAAGCCGGTACGGCATCCCATTGGCGAGATGTCGATAATCTCAACACCATTGCCATTCAAATGATCGCGCATAAAACCCGCGAAGAGGTGTTCAAGGGTATGGATGCCCTTTTCAGTCAAGATCTCTTCATTTGGCAGACAAAAACGCAGGTCAAAGACGGTAATGGTATCGCCGCCAGGGGTAGTCATCGTCTTGGCAACACGCACTGCCGGGGCATTCATACGGGTGTGATCAACAGTAAAACTATCTAACAGAGGCATGTCGGAATCTCATGGGAAATTACAAATAGTATAATGGGCTGATTATCCCAGTATTACGTTGGGAAATTAACCCTTTACAGATGATTTCTTTTCAGGCGGTTAACCGCTTATATCTCTTTGAGTCGGTTTAGCAATGCACGGGCCGGGAAACCTAATTTTTTTTCTAGTTTTTTTGCTCCGTTCAGGAGTGCTCTGGGGTTCGATTCAGGTTTACCATCTTTAAACGCAAAAGCGATCAAGTTACCACTGTCTACGGTACAGCAGAGCCAGTTGTCACCGAAGATCTGGGTAAGCTGCTGGTTGGCTAATGGGTGGAAACCGTCACCCTCATCCCAAAGGTTTAATACCAGCACCCCCTGATCATTCAGCAGGTGGTAACAATGGTGTAGATATTCATCTTGCAGTTGCTGGTGCAGCATCCCTGCGTCGGTAAACAGGTCTGTGAAGATCATGTCCTGAGGTTCTATTGTTTGTTGCAGGTACTCCAGAGCGTCGCTAATCGTAATGGTAAGGCGGTCGGAAACCGGCAACTGAAAATGTTTAACTGCGGCCGCCAATACCTGGGGGCGAAGTTCGGCAACGTTGATAGTCAGGCTATCAGAGTAATTGAGCAATGCCTGAATCAGTGAGCCTCCACCCAGGCCAAGCATTAATACCTGATGAGGATTGGGTTGGTAGAGTAGGCCTAGTAACATCGCTTGTAGATATTGATATACAGGGTATTCCGGACGGCTAAGTTCAATCCGGCTTTGTTCGCCACCAGAACCAAAACTCATATAGCGGAATGGACCATC
>JAGPUU010000439.1 GCA_018067325.1 Amphritea sp. | reverse complement strand
CTTAAACAAAAAAAGACTGATACATGAAATGTCAGCCTTTTTTGTTCATCTAAAAAATAACCACACGAAAGATAAATAGCTTGCCCGAAAGCAGGATTTTCGCCTTTTGCTGTCAACAAGCCATTTTAGTCCTCCGCGCTTAATCTGCCTCTTCGACAACAGACTGACATCCAAGACAATAGCGACTGTCTGGCCTCGCCAGCATCCTGGGTAAGCTAATGACCTCATCGCAGGCTTCACAATAACCGTATTCGGTCACGCCAAACTTGCTCTCAGCGTGGAGCACCTCGTGCATCCTGATACGACACTGTTCCAGATTTGCCAGTGCCATATTCTGCTGTTGCAGAGCATCGCCCCGTGACACCCGGCCAACCGCTTGCTGATCCAATTGAACAGGACGGGCACTCAGTTCCAGGTCGGCAATCTCGAGCTCTAGTTCCTGCTTAAGTGCTGTTAAAGCCGTTTGGCAGTATTGTAATTGTTCGCTGTCCATGACCGTTCCTGTCGATTACCCGCTGATGTTGGGGTTCGTACCTCACCCCAACCTACAGGTCAGACACAAAAAAGGCGACCAATAGGTCGCCTTTTATCAGATCTGTCGTTGCAGATTAGCCAATCAGATTCATTAGCAGTTTGTTCAGACGGCTAACGTAAGCCGCAGGATCGTCCAACTGCCCACCGGCAGCTAGTTGGGCCTGCTCGAATACGACCAGCGCCAGCTCACCGAAACGCTCTTCATCAGTTTCATTATCAAGCTTGCTGATCAGAGGGTGCTCAGGGTTGACCTCGAAAATCGGCTTGCTTTCAGGCACAGCCTGTCCCGCCGCTTCCATGATCTTACGCATCTGCATACCCATATCGTATGCACCCAGAACCACACAGGCTGGAGAATCTGTCAGGCGATGAGTAATACGTACCTCACTCACTTGCTCTTCAAGGCTACTCTTAAGACGCTCGGTCAGACCTTCCATCTCTTTGGCAGTCTCTTCCTGAGCTTTCTTCTCCTCTTCGTTCTCAGTCTCGCCAAGATCCAGTTCGCCCTTGCTGACATCCTGGAATGACTTACCCAGGAAGTCGAACAACTGACCCATCAGCCATTCATCAACACGATCAGACATCAGTAACACTTCGATGCCCTTCTTACGGAAGATTTCCAGATGCGGACTGTTCTTAGCGGTGTTGTAGTTCTCGGCAACAGCGTAGTAGATCTTCTCCTGACCTTCCTGCATTCGGGAGATATAATCTTCCAGTCCAACCGTTTGCGCGGAAGAATCGTTGTGAGTAGAGGCGAAACGCAATAGCTTCAGTACAGTCTCACGGTTAGCATGATCTTCAGCTGGTCCCTCTTTCAGTACCTCACCAAATTCAGTCCAGAATTTCGCATACTGCTCAGGTTCATTCTTCGCCAGTTTACCCAACATACCCAGAGAACGTTTGGTCAGCTGAGTTTTCAGCTTATCAACCACCGGATCTTTTTGCAGGATCTCACGGGACACGTTAAGAGACAGATCATTAGTGTCAACCACACCTTTGATAAAGCGCAGGTACATCGGCAAGAACTGGTCAGCTTCATCCATGATGAAAACACGCTGAACATACAATTTCAGACCACGAGGCGTATCACGATTCCACAAGTCATAAGGGGCATGAGCTGGCACATAAAGCAGGCTGGTATATTCCAGGTTACCTTCAACCCGGTTATGGCTCCACTTCATCGGCTCCTGAAAGTCATGGGACACATGGTTATAAAACTCTTTGTAATCCTCATCGCTCAAATCGCTCTTTGAACGGGTCCAAAGTGCAGTTGCAGAGTTTACCGTTTCATCTTCTGCAGGAGCGGGCTCTTCACCCTCTTCCACTGGCGCTGCTTCTTTCTGCATG
Organism: Amphritea sp.; assembly: GCA_018067325.1. Taxonomy (GTDB): domain Bacteria; phylum Pseudomonadota; class Gammaproteobacteria; order Pseudomonadales; family Balneatricaceae; genus Amphritea. The sequence continues at coordinate 5,274 of JAGPUU010000439.1, read as the reverse complement.
ATCACTGGCAGAGAGATATGGTCTGAATACTTTCGTACCAGGGTGCGCAAACGGGAAGCATCAGCAAACTCTGACTCTTCCTCTTTAAGGTGCAGAATAATGGTTGTACCGCGGCTTGCCTTCTCCACAGTCGCAACAGTAAATTCACCCTCACCCTGAGACACCCAGTGGACACCTTCAGTGGCTGGCTGACCAGCACGACGAGTAATCACCTCAACTTCATCGGCGACGATAAATGCGGAATAAAAACCTACACCAAACTGACCAATCAGTTGAGAATCTTTCTTCTGATCGCCACTCAATTCAGAAAGGAACTGAGAAGTACCGGACTTAGCAATAGTACCCAGGTGATCGATAACATCCTGGCGGTTCATACCGATGCCGTTATCATCAATGGTGAGGGTTTTAGCTTCGCTATCAAACTCGATACGGATGCGAAGATCGCCATCACCTTCATATAGGTCATCCTTAGACAGCGCTTCAAAGCGAAGCTTATCGGCAGCGTCAGAAGCATTAGAGATCAGCTCACGAAGGAAGATCTCTTTGTTGGAATACAAAGAATGAATCATCAGGTGAAGCAATTGCTTCACTTCGGTTTGAAAGCCAAGAGTTTCCTGCTGAGTTTCTGTGCTCATCTATCAATTTCCCAATCTTATTGTTGCAAATAACTAAGTGTTAAAACGTAGAGGTACAAATCTAATAACTACAATCTTAAGCGTTGAACAATAAGATGGGGACAGCCCCCCTCTTTTCAAGGGGGCTTTATTGAATTTTACTAGAAATTAATCGGTGCGACTGATGATCAGCTGACGCAAAGTACTGGAATTAAATTCCCGACGATAAAGTATGATAACGACACCGCTGGTGAGTAAAATAAACAGCCAGGGCGTAATAAACCAAGCTAGAACCGAGAGGCTAAAATAGTAAGTCCGTAACCCTAAATTGAAATTATTTGCCGCCATCGAACTCATAATCGCCAACCGTTGTGCATGGGCATTCAGCTCCAGCTCTGTGGCATCATTCGGCTGCGGTGCACCTCCCATCATGACAGAGGTAAAACCATACTGGCGCAGGCTCCAGGTAAACTTAAAAAAAGCATAAATGAACAAGCCAATCAGTACCAACAGCTTCAGCTCCCATTCCGCTTTAGTCGCGTGACTGACAAAAGGGATATCGCCTACCACATCAATTGCTTTCTCAGTTGACCCCAGCACAGTCATCAGGCCGGCCAAAATAAGCATGGTGGAAGATGCAAAAAATGATACGCTACGCTCCAGATTGGCGATAGCAGTGGTATCAGCAATCCTGACCTCTCGGTGCAACATTCGGGTCATCCATTCCAAACGATAGCTGTGCATGACACTGGCCAGGCAATGAGTATCTCTGGCGCGTTTTTTAGTATAAGCGTTATAGCCTTTGAAGCAGACCAGAAACCAGACAAAAGCAAACAGATTTAGCCAGTTTATTATGATGAAGCCGGTCAGTTGTTCCATAGTCATTTCCGGTATAGTGCAATTATTAAGTTATTGTAATTAAAGCAACAGGATAGACAACCTTGCTCAAGCAATATTCCAGACTTCTTATCGGAGCAGCGTTCGCTCTGGCCACAACCCTGATCATGAGTCTGGCAGCCGCGGCGACCAAGTATACCGCTCAGTTCGTCTCTATCGAGCAGATTGTGCTAACCCAATATCTAATCTGCACCTTGCTGATGCTCCCCTGGCTAGCTAGAAAAGGGATCACGTCGCTTAAAACTGAAAAGCCTCTTCTCCACCTAACTCGAGGATTTTCAGGCTGGCTGTGTTTTTACACCTACTACCTAGCACTGAAACAGATTCCCCTGGGCGAAGCATCTCTACTTCGAAATTCTGCACCTCTGATAGTACCTGTTTTAGTACTGGTCTGGCTCAAATACAAAATGCCACTGATAAACTGGCTTCCGGTGATACTAGGGTTCATCGGTATAGGTTTTGTATTAAAACCCGATGGAGGCTCTGCGAATCCCTGGCATCTGGTTGCGTTTACCTCAGCACTTGCGCTAACCGTGTCCATCGTGACCACCCGGGTACTGACACTCACCGAGCCAACAAACCGAATTCTGTTTTACTACTTCACTCTATCATTACTCTTCTCATTACCTTTAGCTCTAAGTAACTGGCAGCCTATCCCTCTCGTTAGCCTGCCCTTTTTACTGGGTATCAGTCTGTCAATTTGGTTGATCATGTGGCTATATACGCAAGCTTACAGTTATGCCAAAGCCACCATCATCGCTCCACTCAGTTATTTTGGTGTATTGTTCGCAGGATTACTGGGGTGGCTTTTCTGGCAGCAAGTTCCTGATATGATGGCTGTCATTGGTGCGGTGCTGATTATCGGCGGCGGCATAGGCTCTGTATGGTTAGGAAGGGAGAGTAATTGATGTATCTGGAACTTGCAGATCTGTTCTGGTTGACCCTGATAGTGTCGCTTCTACTACACTGGTGGCATTCATTAAAAGTAAAAGAGTTCGCCCTGAAAGCAGCCCGCAACTACTGTAAAGAGATGGATGTCCAACTACTGGATCAAAGCGTGTATCTGCGGGGTATGTGGCTAAAGCGTGACGACCAGGGCAAGGTTAAAATCTGGCGCTCCTACCTGTTTGAATTCACCGCCACCGGTGACGACAGAGCTCGTGGCCGGGTGGCGATGTTAGGTGGCCGGGTCACCGGTATTATTCTTGACGCTCATCGGATCTAAAACCGAAGCGAGCCAGAAATGTATCTTTCCTACGTAAAACGCACAGATTAGAGCTGCAATACCACAAGCTTCAGTGGAAAACGTCCATCAGGCGAGGGAAAGTCCTGCTCGGGCTCTAATTGCGTTATTTGTTGTACTGGGCAACCTGCCTTTATGGCGCAACGCTGAACAACATCCAGCCACTCCTCATAACTTACACTGGCAACATTATTGGCACAGACTAGCTGTCCTCCGGGCTTAGTTGCTAACAGCGCGGGCTTCAAAACACTGGGATAATCCCGAATCAGATCCACTGTACCAAATGCACTTTTCGCCCAACGTGGAGGGTCAAGAAATACCAGATCAAACTGTTCCTGATCGACTCTTGGAAAAGGTTTAGGTTTACGTCCGCGCCCTACCCTTTGCTTAATCGGAATGCCTGCCAATTGCTTAGCAGCAGTAAAGAAATCACTCTGAAAAAAACCAATCTGCTGTTCATCCAGATCGTTAAGTTGGGCATTTTTTCTCCCCACATCTAATGAGCGGGTAGAAAAGTCTACATTCAAAACCCGGCTGGCACCGGCTGAGGCAGCAACCACGCCAACACCACAGGTATATGAAAAGAGATTCAACACAGACTTGCCTGCTGCATTCTGCTGAATCCAACGCCTACCGGCGCGCATATCCAGAAAGAGTAATGGGTCCTGCCCCTTATGCTTTCCCCTTATCTGATAGGAAATACCCAGCTCATGGGCAACAGCTTCCCAGCCATCCACAACCGAATCATCAGCACGTCGCGAATTAGCAGAGCTACGGTCGTTATATACCAAGACCAACGAGCAACTAAGTGCATCCTCGATAAGCTTATGAATAGCCTCAGCCTCAACCTCTGTGATTGGCTGATGAAAGGTCTGTATCAACAATTGAGGACCATACCGGTCTACGGTAAGACCTGAACAGCCTTCATTAGAACCGTGATATAAGCGGTAGCAATCCGTATTTTCTTTATGCAGAGCATCCAACAGTTCGCTACGACGAGCCAGTGCGTCTTTAATCAGGTTGAGCATCAAAAGTCCTTGAGCAGGGAGAGTATCATTTCCAGGCGTTGTAATGAGCTATCGAGCTCTAACAACCTCTGTTTGTCCGCTCCTGAAAATGGGATAAGCGACGCCAGTTGATAACTAAAAGCTTCGGCGTTTTCAGCATTAATTTGAACAGACCGGAATGATAACAGAGGATGCTGCTCAAGAAGAATCGAAATATCCATAAGCCTAGCTGAATACTCTTCAAGCATAGGTTCCAGGTTGAAACTAAGCGCTTCCGCCTGCCCTGATAGCAGCCCATCAGAGGCTTTCGTCACCCCGGAAATCTTAGCGCGCTGTTCACCTTCCACCTGAATGGCGATCATCTGATTCTGCATCGGCTGCCAGTCGATAATCTTCGACAAGGTTCCGATCATTTCAAAATCACTGTTTGGGTTATCCGGAATTGGGGCCTGCAGAATGACGAACTGGCCACTATCGGCAAGGAGGTCTTTCACCATCCGCCGATAACGCATTTCAAAGATCTGTAATGGCAGAACTGTTCCAGGGAACAGCACTAAGGGCAAAGGAAATAGCGGCAGAGTCTTCATATAGGTGATTATAGAGTTTAATACATACCCATACGAACTAAAAAAAACGCACCCTTAGATTACCCTCGGGTGCGTTTTATAAATATTACTGAGTACTTCGAAGCTTATAAACCGGCTTTAGAAATTGAAAACACGGGTATCAGCATCGATAAGAGCAGCGGCCATAACCGGCGGTTTAGCTGCACCAATACCGCTTAGCAAAGCATCCATAGCCACGCCTTTATTAGGTAGATACAGTGCACATACATCAACCTTGGCGCCGCCAGAGATCAACTTTTGCATCAGCTGTTCCGGTGTCACATTCTTTGGCTTAAGAGGTGCAGATTCATGCCCTTTAAGCGCCATATCGCCTGCGCTATCACACAAAAGCACACTGACTTTAGCACCTTTTGCCTGCATCATATTACCCAACACCATCGCCATTCCACGGGTTTGCTGTTCTGCACTTGTCAACGTAATCAATACTTTATCAACTGTTTCTGATGCAGTAGCAACTACCGGGGCAAACAAAGTGGCGGCCAGCACCGTTGAAATAATTAATTTTTTCATCTCGTAAATGTCCTTATATTAAGTTTGATTATTTAGATGGGCGCCAAGCGACAGCAGAGTCGACCTTATAACTCCAGGGAAGCCCCGAATTACGCCAGCCATTAACAGCACGAACACCTTTAGAAGCACCCTCTTTCAGGGTACTTCCCTCGAAGCCATCCACTACTGTCCATACATTTTGATACCCTTTAGCGGCAAGCATATTCACCGCAGGCGCACTGCGGGACGAACCGGAACGACACATCACGATAATGGGGGTATCACTGTTCGCTCCAAGCTGACTAAGTTTGTCAGTTAATTGTGTTTCAAAAGCCGGGTTTTTCACCATCTCCCAGCTGGAGTTCATATAACTCCACTCATGCGGATCAGCCACCATG
>JAGPUU010000430.1 GCA_018067325.1 Amphritea sp. | reverse complement strand
CCCAGGCGGATAAATTTGTCGGTGTCATTACTGCCCGTGATATCTCTGGTACTAAAGCGATGATCCATATGAATAGCTGTGGTATTAGCCGGCAGGAGGTGTTGGTGAGCGATATCATGCACAATAAGACGGACCTGCGTTCCTTGACCTTTGAGCAGGTGAAGCACTCGCGGATCGGTGACATCATGCTGACCCTAAAAAGTTCGGGTGATCAGCACCTGCTGGTGGTTGATGAAACTGAGCTTGGTATTAAGCGAATCAGGGGAATTATTTCGGCCAGTGATATATCCCGTAAGCTTAAGGTTGGCTTTGACATAATGCAGGAAGCTAAGTCCTTTGCTGATATTGAGAAAATAGTCGCACAGGGTAGTGAGGTGAGTTGTTGAACTTATTCACACTTTCCTTGGCCGTTCTTAACTGATCATTAGCGGCCTATTATTTAGCCCTCTGAATATAGAGGGTAGTTATGCCTGCAGAAGGGTATAAATTTCACTTTACAGTCGACGCTTTTAAACTATACTTCGGCGCTTTGAATCAGAGTCGATTGGCTCCTGTTATCCTCCGTAAATACAGATTAAATCATAGGTAAAGCGAAGATGTTGCCGGACCATATTTCTCCTGAAAAGTGGGCGCGTTTTAAAAAAGCCGCTGAACAGTATCAGACCCCATTTTTGTTGATTGATCTGCCGACGGTTGCAGAAAAGTATCAAGAGTTGCGCAAAGGTTTTGATTTCGCTTCTGTTTACTATGCGGTTAAGGCAAATCCTCATGCACGTATCTTGAAGCTTTTGGCAGAACTGGGTTCGAGTTTTGATATTGCATCCGTCTACGAACTGGACCAGGTTTTGGCGCACAATGTTGAGCCTGAGCGGATGAGCTACGGAAATACAATCAAGAAGCGTGATGATATTCGCTACTTCTATGAGAAAGGGGTGCGGTTGTTTGCCACAGATTCAGAACCTGATCTGCGGAATATTGCTGAGTATGCGCCGGGTTCGCGAATCTATATTCGCATCCTCACGGAAGGTTCTGAAGGGGCTGACTGGCCACTGTCTCGTAAGTTTGGTTGTAATCCTGAAATGGCTGTTGAGCTAGCTGTGTTGGCTAAGAAACTGGGGCTTGAACCCTACGGTATCTCTTTTCATGTAGGTTCTCAGCAACGCCATATTGATGTTTGGGATGCCGCCATCGCTAAGGTTAAAGTGATATTTGATCGGCTACGGGAAGAGCACGCAATCCACCTGCGTATGATCAATATGGGGGGAGGCTTTCCGGCTCAGTATCTAACCAAAGCTAATGAGTTTTCGGTTTACTGCCAGGAGATTATCCGTTTTCTGAAAGAGGATTTTGGTGATAACCCACCGGATATTATTCTTGAGCCGGGTCGTTCTCTGGTCGGTGATAGTGGCCTGATGGTGAGCGAAGTGGTATTGATATCGCGCAAGTCAGCGACCTCTCTGAATCGTTGGGTATTTAGTGACGTCGGCCTGTTTAACGGTCTGATTGAAACTCTGGGTGAAGCGATTAAATATCCTCTGCTGACTGAACGTGACGGCGAAGCAGAGGAGGTGGTATTAGCAGGCCCTACTTGTGATGGCATGGATATCATGTATGAAGATTATAAGTATGAGCTACCACTCTCACTAGAGATTGGCGATCGTCTCTACTGGTTTTCAACCGGTGCTTATACGACCAGTTATAGCTCTATTGAGTTTAATGGTTTTCCTCCGTTGAAGTCGTATGTTCTCGATTAATTAACGCTCTTCGGAACAAGAAACCCGCTCCGGCGGGTTTCTTTTTGTCTGATATATTGATTTAACTCCACAGAATGAGAACCCAGCCTTCAGTACCATGGCTTTGCTATGTTATAAGTTAGGCATATTACTTATCTGCTCGTGGAGTTGTAAATGAAAAACGCCAACGTTCTTCAAGCCCGAATTGATGCGCTGCTCAATGTCTTGCCTGAAGATGTGCTGATCTTAAGCCAGCAAGGCTCAATTATTTTTTCAACCCATAGTGATTCCGCTATCCCCTGGGGAAGCAGTGAAGAGCTTATAGGCAAAACATTGGGCGATCTGTTTCCAGCGCCTCTGCAATTAGCCCTTCAGGGGATGGTCGATCAGTGTCTAAGTCTGAATCGATTGGTGGTTAAAGAGCTACTGTTTGACCCTCAGGAAATTACTTACTTTAAAACTCAAGGGATGGAAAAATCCTGCTGGGTTGAAGTCCGTATGGCTCCTTCAGCAGGCTCTGAACCTAGCGTAGTGTGCCGCATAGATGATGTTAGTGAACGAAAAATGTCACAGCAGGATAGGTCTCCGACCCAGCGGGATCTGCTGACGGGGATGTACAACCGCCGAGCGCTGATGCCTGTTTTATCTCAATCTATCGCCCAGGCGCTTCGCTATGACTGGATCTGTAGTCTTATGCTGATCAATGTTGATAGCCTGAGGCTGATCAACGATGAAAAAGGTTGGGATGTTGGCGATCAGATTCTCAAGCGTCTGGCTGAGTCCCTTAATAGCCTGAAACGCACCGCTGATTTTCTGGCACGGGTTGGCGATGATGGCTTTGCCATCCTGTTGCCTGAAACCAATGCTGAACAAGGTATTCTGGCGGCAGAGCGGGTTCGCAATATGGTAGCCGATCTGTCAGCGCCTCACTCAGGCACTGAGGTTCGTTTTACGGTCAGTATTGGGGTGGCAACACTCATGGGCGAAGACGACAGTGCTGAGTCTATGTACAGCCGTGCTGAAGGGTGTTTACAGCAGTCTAAGCAGCAGGGCGGTAACCGAATTAGTGGTAGTGAGTAGAACAGCAGAAAGGTGCTTAGCTTTTTCCTTTCAATCGAGCTGTGCGGGTAACGTATAGCTCAATCCTCACTCCACTCTGACAGTTAGATGCGTTGCTTTACTTTGAGAGCAATTGCGCCAACTGCCAAAAAGGCAACACCAATGAGGACCAGAGTCACCGGCCAACCTAATGAGTTGGCAAAATGTTCTTCTGAGAAATAGACAATGAAGCTGAGCATCGCAACGACAGTGGTTAACAATAGCGCCCGGCTTTGCAGTAGTACGCAGATATAGAGACCCGCTGCGGTGACTGCCAGATAAATAAGTTCTACATAACTGTTTTGCACCAGATCGAATAAACCACCATAGGCCATAATCGAGCCCAGGAAATAACCTAGGGCTATCAGACGTGGATAACGTCCGGCTTTATGCATACCGTATGCGGTAAAGATAATGCACAGACCTGTAATCAGACTAGCCCAGTTGGGCGATGTGAAGAACGATATACGGTCGAATAAGCCGCTGTTGAGCCAGCAAACTCCGATTAACAACGCAGGTTCTGAGAGTACTGAGTGGGGTGTTTTTTCCAGGGCTGTACCCACCAGGAATACCGAAGCTCCCAGCACAATGGCAATATAAGCGACGGGGACGCCGAGGGTATCGAGCCCCACTTCTAAAAAACCATAGATAAAAAAGAGCCCGGTGAATAGCAGTGCCGTTTGTCGATATTTACCGAATAGTACCCCCTGATGCAGGGCCATTACCGCACACACAAACAGCACCGCTTCACGCCAGTTGTCGCCCCGTGGGTAAAGTTCGTGAATCAGTACAAACCAGCCGCCGGTCATCATAAAGACAGAGGCTAGAGTGAGTGGCAAAATCAGTCTGGGGAATTTGTTCTCATGTAGAGCGCAGATGAGAACAATAAGAAGAATATAGCCAACTCCCAGGGTGATAAGAACCCTCATCAGGCTCCCCATGCTGTCCCAGAACATACCGATATAGGTGCTGATACCCGCCAGAATAAAAATTGCACCGAGGTAGGCAAATAGCGTTCTGGCAATATCGCCTTTACTACGTTTGTCAGTCTCAGAGCTTGCAGAGTTCTGGGTATTAAAGGCGGTTTCGATATCAGAGGGGGCGATGTTGTAAGTATTCATCAACTGAGCAATATACTTCAATGCACCGGCTTTATCCGTCACACTGGAGATGCCAAGGATGCCGGCCAGCAGTGGCCATCCCCAAATACCCCCACCAATCAGCACAACAACGACGATAATGACCAGCAGTGCGCTCATGGTGACACTACCCAACCGATAAAGTGAGTGTTGCCCCGGTAGTATCGACCAACGGCATCGGGCAGACGAATGCTCCGCCCATTTTTGGTCAATACTGCATCATGACGATAACGAGAGGAATAAAACAGGCCCCCGAAAGCATTACCTGAATAGCGATTACCGACGCTAAACTCATAGCCATCAGGTGCAATGCTGGAAGAATCGATCTTTATCCCTTTCAGATCAGGAACGTCAATTGGAGTTGCTTTAGCAGCAGCATCATCTGTCGTCGCTGGCTTTGTTCCAGAGCGAATAGGTTCGGGTGGTAATATAAAGGCGATCTCTTGCACGGCACCGGTTTTAGCATGATAACGCCATATGCGGGGCTTCTGGTTGCTTTGCAGGTTTCCCTGGTCGATCACTTGAACCGATCGGTTAATGACAGATATCTGAACACCACTTTTG
>JAGPUU010000429.1 GCA_018067325.1 Amphritea sp. | reverse complement strand
TTGTTGTAGATATCGGCGGTTCAGGCAATGTTTGATTCTTTATCGGTTAATAGAAAGCCTCGTATTTACGGGGCTTATTTTATCAAATATAGCTGGTATGCATCGGGCGAGCAGTCAAATTTTTAATTACCCGAAATGGCTAACTATAAGGATATTAAGCATTTTTCTCTGCTAAGCTGAAAGTTAGTTTCTCAAGGTCCGGTTGTTCATTGGTAGGGGTGCTATGGCTGATCTGATAAATGGAGTTGTTGCTGCTGCCAGGATGTTGGGGCGAAATCTAGATGCGAAATCGCTCACTGTTGGTTTAGTTGCCGATGGAGAGGTGCCGGGAACCGATTATATTTCTGAAATTCTGTCTCGGGCTGGACTGGCCCATGACCGGTTAGCTCTGAAACTTGATCAGATTCCACAAGGTAGTGGGCCAATCCTTTTACTTTTAAAGGAGGGTCAATGGGCGCTGTGGCGCGGAAAGGAAGTAGCCATAGTGTTTACTTCTGCAGGGGAAAAAGCTATTTCCCGTAGCCAGCTGGACGCCGCTTATGAGGGCCAGGCCTGGGTAATCTATCTGCCGGTTCGCTGGCAACAAACCGAGACTCCCGAAGCTGACCGGTCTGCCTGGTTCAGACATCTGCTGGCAAGTCAGAGCTGGATATTCAGTTATGCTCTACTAGCAACGCTGATCATCAACCTGTTTGTCATGGTCATCCCCTTTTTTACTATGGCTGTTTATGACCGAGTTATTCCGAATAATGCCCTAACCAGTCTGACTGCTCTGGCAATTGGCGCCGCCGTGGTTCTTTTGTTTGATTTCGCCCTCAAAAACATTCGTACCTATCTTATTGAGTCAGCCGGTCGAAGGATCGATAACCAGCTTGGCGTATCTGTCTTCGCGCGTCTGATTAAGCTGAAAACACGGGCGAGGGTGCAGCCTGCAGGTCAATTGGCATCAACGATAAAAGACTATGAAACAATCCGTAACTTTATGTCTGGCGCGACCATTACCCTATTGGGAGATCTGCCGTTTTCGCTATTGTTTATCGCCATTATCGCGTTAGTGGCAGGGCCGATGTGGATCTGGCCGCTTATAGGCTTAGTTATTATTTCGGTGATTGGTATTTTGTTGCAGATTCCATTGCGGCGTTTGGTATCTGAAAGTCAAAAAGACAGTATTGAAAAAAATGTCCTGCTGTATGAGTCTCTGGATGGTATTGAGTCTTTGAAAGCTTTAGGTGCAGAGGACTGGAGTACACAGCGCTGGCGTCAGTTAGTGGGTATTAATAGTGTTAATCAGGATATGTATCGCCGCTGGAGTGGCTTCTCGCAACATACTGCGGGCTTGATTCAGATGTTAGTGAGTATTGCCGTTATTGTTCATGGCGCGATTCTGGTTGCTGATGGTGAAATAACGACGGGTGTACTGATCGCTTCTATGATGCTGAGTAGCCGGGCGATGAATGCTTCGGGACAGGTTGCCAATCTGCTGGTGAGTTATCATCAGGCCAGTCTTAGTTATGCGGTGGTGAACGGTGTAATGCAGGGAGAATCGGAAAATAGATCGGTTGAAGAAGTTATTAATAAAACCAGTTTTAGCGGTGGGCTCAAAGTAGAAAATCTAACTTTTGGCTATCAACCAGATCTACCACCAATCTTTACTGATCTGAATATCAATATCCAACCAGGCGAACGGGTAGGGATACTGGGAAAAGTGGGTAGTGGGAAAAGCACGTTATTGAAATTGTTGATGGGATTGCAGCAACCTACCGCAGGGCGCGTGTTGATTGATGATCTCAATATTGAATCTCTGGATATGGTCAGTTTACGACGAAATATTGGATATCTTCAGCAGGAAAATCATCTGTTTAGCGCCAGTCTGCGGACTAATATCGCATTGCGTGACCTGACTGGCGATGATGAGGCTGTACTTAAAGCGATGAAAGTGGTCGGTATCGACCAGGTGATTGCCCAAACGGCTCAGGGGCTGGATCTGCCTATTGGAGAACGGGGTGGAAGCTTATCTGGCGGTCAAAGGCAATTAGTATGCTTAGCCCGCGCGTTTTATTCAGAACCGCCGATTCTATTGTTAGATGAGCCAACTAGCTTGCTCGACAACAGCTCTGAAAAACGTGTTTTACAAGGTATGAAAGGGGCCATTGGTGATAAAACACTGCTACTAGTTACCCATCGACCCAGTTTACTCACATTGGTTGATCGCCTGATAGTACTGGAGGGTGGAAAGATTGTTGCAGATGGGCCTAAAGATAAAGTGCTTAATGCCCTCAGTTATCATGAACAGCAGGAAACATCGTCATGAGTATTTTGCAGAGCACAGCGCTCTCTCTTCATCTCGATGTTAATCGGGGCCCACGCCTTGCTGTGGTTTTTCTGTTACTGATTATTGCAGCGTTCTTATCTGGCTTTCTGGTTTGGGCGAGTATTGCTTCACTGGATATTACCGTATTTGGCAGTGGTCGGGTGGTGCCCTCGGCTAAGCTGCAGGTTGTACAAAATCTTGAAGGCGGAATAATTTCCAATATTCATATTCGGCAGGGTGAATATGTTCAGAAAGACCAGCTATTGATGGAAATCGATAACACCGGCTTTACGGCTAATCTGGAGGAAGTAAGAGCTAATTATCTGGGTGCCCTTGCTGGTGCCGCTCGCTATCAGGCTGAAGCAGAAGGCCATGAGCCCTTCTATCCTGAAGACTTGAATGAATATCCTAATCTGGTCCGCCAGGAAGACCAGTTATTTCTTGAAAGAACGTTTGAATTGAAAGCTGGACTTGAGGTGCTTCATCAGCAGGAACAACAGCGTGGGCTGGCCAGGGACGAAATTGAACAACAGATAAGATCTAATCGCAGGACTTTATCCCTGATCAGAGAAGAGTTGCGGTTGAACCGTCCTCTGGTGGAAAAGGGTGTTACCTCGCGGGTTGAATTTATCCGTTTGCAGCGTGAAGAGTCTACCTTAGTAGGTGAGATCGAGGGGCTTAAACTGGCATTTACCCGAACCAGTGCAGAGATGTCTGAGGCTAGTTCCAGAGTGACACAGATGGAGGCTACTTTTCGCTCCGAAGCTCGCTCCCAGTATAACGAACTTCAGACTCGTATTTCTGCTATGAAAGAGTCTCTCAAAGGTGAGCAAGATCGGGTTGAACGTCATCAGATTAAAGCGCCGGTATCAGGTATTGTTAATCGTTTGCTGATTAACACT
>JAGPUU010000422.1 GCA_018067325.1 Amphritea sp. | reverse complement strand
TGCTGAAATTGAGCAGCGCCGTAAAGAACTAGATGTAGAGTATGAAGGCTTACAGCAGCGTCTGCTGGACCTGTACACAGAAATCAACCGTGACTCTATGACGGCAGAAGTTGCCAACGGCAAGATCGTTGAGATCCAGATAGCTAAAATAGTTCGCGCCTTCCGTCCTAACGATATGGGCATTGCTCAGAAAAGCCTCCATTATGTCGCTAAACTCTGGGAGTTTGTCAGCGACGATCCACGGGAAGCCAATACCGAAGGCGGGATCTTCCCCGCGATATTTGGTACGGTGATGATGGTTCTGCTGATGTCCCTTCTGGTAACTCCCTTCGGAGTGGTCGCTGCAGTCTATCTGCGTGAATACGCTAAGCAGGGATTTGTCACCCGTCTGATCCGCATCGCAGTGAATAACCTGGCAGGCGTACCTTCCATCGTTTACGGTGTATTTGGTCTGGGCTTCTTTGTTTACTTCCTTGGCGGTAATATTGATGACCTGTTCTTCGCAGCAGCAAAACCGGCACCAACCTTTGGTACCCCCGGCCTGATGTGGGCATCCCTGACACTGGCACTGCTAACGGTACCCGTCGTTATCGTCGCGACCGAAGAGGGACTTAGCCGCATACCCCGTGCAGTCCGCGAAGGCAGCCTGGCACTGGGCGCAACTAAGTTTGAAACCCTGATGAAAGTTGTACTGCCCATGGCAAGCCCGGCCATGATGACTGGAGTCATTCTAGCAATCGCCCGGGCTGCCGGTGAAGTAGCTCCGCTGATGCTGGTAGGTGTTGTAAAACTGGCGCCTAGCTTGCCTCTGGATGGCAACTACCCGTTCATCCATCTGGATCAGAAATTTATGCACCTGGGATTTCACATCTTTGATGTGGGTTTCCAGAGCCCTAACGTTGAAGCGGCGCGGCCACTGGTATATGCCACCGCTCTGCTGTTGGTTGCGGTCATCGCTCTGCTGAACATGTCAGCGATTGCAATTCGTAATCACCTCAGAGAAAAATACAAAGCCCTGGAAATGTAACCGATGAAGAATATATTTAATTATTCATCGCTATTCGTAATCAGCAGCTTTAGTGAAAAATACAAAGCGCTTGAGATGTAAGCCGAACACTAGATAGGTTTAATGATGACTATGGAAGCTAAAACCCATTCAATCGATATTTCCGCGCTGCAGCGCCAGAAGCAGAGCCTGCGTATTGAAGATGAGACCATCGCCCTGACTGTACGCGATCTCGAGCTTTATTATGGCGAGAAGCGTGCGCTTCATGGCGTAAGTATGGATATTCCCAAAAACCGGGTAACGGCCTTTATCGGCCCATCCGGTTGCGGTAAGTCTACCCTGCTGCGTTGCTTTAACCGGATGAACGATCTGGTCGACAGCTGCCGCATCGAAGGTCAGATGAGTCTATACGGCAACAATATTTATGAGCGGGGTGTCGATGTTGCTGATCTGCGCCGGCGTGTGGGGATGGTTTTTCAGAAACCAAACCCGTTCCCAAAGAGCATCTATGAAAACGTTGCCTACGGCTTGCGTATTCAGGGCATTAAGAAGAAGCGTTTAATCGACGAGACTGTTGAGTGGGCGTTAAAATCTGCAGCCCTGTGGGACGAAGTAAAAGACCGTCTGCATGAAAGCGCTCTGGGCCTCTCCGGTGGTCAGCAGCAACGTCTGGTCATCGCCCGTACTATCGCGGTAAAGCCTGAAGTATTACTGCTGGACGAGCCTGCATCAGCACTGGACCCGATCTCCACACTGAAGATCGAAGAGCTGATCAACGAGCTGAAAAAAGACTTCACTATTGTTATCGTAACCCACAACATGCAGCAGGCCGCACGGGTTTCCGATTACACAGCATTTATGTATATGGGTGATCTGATCGAGTTTGGCGTAACAGATAATCTGTTTACCAACCCGGAAAAGAAACAAACTGAAGACTACATTACCGGTCGTTACGGTTAATTAGGGGAGAATTACAGTGAGTTACGAACAGGACCGACATAGCAATCACATCTCCCAGAGCTTCAATGAAGAACTGGAGCAGATCCGTACAGAACTGCTGACGATGGGAGGCTTCGTTGAACGTCAGTTAAGCGACGCCGTTGAAGCGCTTGTAGAGGGCGACACCGAGCAGGCTGAGCAAGCCCGCAAAAGCGATCAGGCGATCAACGACATGGAGATGATGATTGATGAGCAGTGCACACTGATCATCGCCCGTCGTCAGCCCGCCGCTGCAGACCTGCGTCTGATTATCTCTGTCAGCAAGGCAGTCAGTGACCTTGAACGGATTGGCGACGAAACCAGCCGGATCTGCCGTTACGCTATCGAGTTGGCAAACGAAGGCAAAAATGTTCGGGGCTATCAGGAAGTTCGCCATATCGGTAATCTGGTGCGTGATATGCTGCAGAACTGCCTTACAGCCTTTGCCCGCAGCGATGTAGAAATGGCCTATAAAGTGGCAAAACAGGATAAAGAGGTCGATTCAGAATACCGTACAGCGATGCGTTCTCTGATGACCTACATGATGGAGGATCCGCGTTATATCTCCAGCATCATGAATGTTATCTGGGTACTGCGAAGCCTGGAACGAATCGGTGATCATGCCCGTAACATGGCTGAACATCTGATCTACCTGGTCAGTGGTACCGATGTACGACACAGTAGCCTGAAAGAGATCAAGCGAACGGTCCGCAAAGTAGAAGAAAAGAAGTAACTACTTTCATATCGTTAATAATCCAGCTTCAACTATTAAAAAAGGCAGCCATCGGCTGCCTTTTTATTATCAGCAGCGCAGAAAATTAATCTGCAGATCTGATCTGCAGGCTGATCTGTCCACTACTGGTTGGCTGTGCGGAGAGTAAAACACCCCCGGCCTGATATCGCCCGGTGTTTTTCAATTCTGAAATAACCTCTTGAGGAATATTTCCACCGCTCCAGCCGGGTACCAGCTGTTTCATAAGCATAAGAAAGGCACCATCGATCTCCCAAAGGTCTCCTTTCATATCGCATACTGCTTCACCCGCTTTACCGCCTCGACGCCCCAGCTTGCCCTGAGGCCCTCTCTTTAGCTCGACTGACACACAACCACCCATAATCCTGTGTAAATAGTATTTGGCGTACAACACAGCTCGCACAACATAGAACGGTATCAACTTTTATTTGTTGTTTTTCATACCGAACGGACGAGTTTATCTCAATTAAAACAACTCTTGTACTACGGGATCATTGATATACAGCTAATACCTCGCTGATTATGACTCAAGAATACCCAGACCCGCCGATAGCTCTCTTGAGATCTGGCAACTATTACAATTAACAAATAAATTTCAAGGCAAACGGATGGCTGATTATATTGTTTATGGAAATCTTAACTGTCCTTTCAGTTATGCATTATATGAGCTGCTCTACAGCCAAAACTTGCTGCACAAAGTTGAATGGAGAGTCGTTGAACATACATCTGATTCTGGCTCATATTTGCGCAGTACCGAAAGCATGTCGGAACTTGCCAGTGATATTTTCAATATTCGCAACCGGGCTCCCGGTATTACCATCTCTCTGCCGTTAAGCCTTAGTGATAGCCTGTTTCCCTCATTGTGTGCCATCGCTGCCCAACGCTCAAACCCTGAACAATCAACCCAATTCATCAGTAATCTCTACCGTGCTCTCTGGATAAAAGGCAAAGACATAGGTAACCCCTCGGTCATTTTTCACGCGCTTGAAGAGGCAGGAATAGACACCGAGCTAGAGACTGACGAACTCTGTGAAGAGATCCTTCTGCGCTGGCAAAAGGAGTGGGAACGTGGCAATTTTGGCCTCCGGACCCCAGTTATAATTGCGGATGACGGACGCCGGATGGTAGGTCTGGTAAACCAACAAACCGTGCTCGATTTTTTTCAAGGTGCGCAGGTGGTGTCTACTGCAACAACGAGTAGTTCTCGTTATCAGGAAAGAATGACCATCGCACTCTTTGGCGATGATCAGATCTCAAATCTTTGGCCGCTACTCTCTTCGCTGCGTGACGATAGTAATATTCTCCTGCCTCAATCATTGGCGTCACTGCAGGAGATGCTACTTTCAGCAGAGCGTTGTCCAGACCTTGTGCTACTCCATAATACGGGTCAACACGCCAACCTGATTGAACTCTGTCGGAGTATGGCCCATTTAACCCGCGAAAAGCAGGTTCCCCTGGCCGTTATCGGAACACCCATTGCTGATGCTGATGAAGTGAGTCTTTATGACTTAGGCGTGGCAGATTATCTTATGCAGCAGCGCAACGCGCAGATTATCCAGGCACGTATCAATATTTTGCTACAGCTGAAACGGGCACACGACCTACTTGCCAGAGCGGCCAGCATCGACACCCTGACCCAGATTTATAACCGCAGAGAGTTTGAGCGCTGCTTCGAAACCGAGTGGCGTAGGGGCCAGAGATCACGACAACCGATCTCCGTTGTTCTGATCGATATTGACCACTTCAAAGCCTTTAACGATAACCTGGGACACCTGAACGGTGATAACTGTTTACGCCAAATTGCCACGACCATCCGTGATTCAGTGCGTCGGGCTCAGGATATGGTTTGCCGCTTTGGCGGTGAAGAGTTTATCATTCTGCTGCCAGAAACCGATCAAGCAGGGGCAGAACTATTAGCTGAACATATCCGCCAAAAAATTGTTGAACTGGATATTCGTCATAGCCCTAATTTTAAAGATGAGCCGGTCACTGTCAGCTTAGGTATTGCAACCGCCGTTCCCGCTCACAAAGGCGAATCTCCGAGAAAAATCATCGATCAAGCTGACAACGCCCTCTATAAAGCTAAAAGACAAGGCAGAAACCGAGTGGAGCGCTATGTCGACGAGGGCTAATTCTGACCTCAGCAGTAATCTGCAAAGGGAGGAAAACGTTCGATTAATCCTTCCCGTCCAAGCTCCCGTAGTAGCTTAATATTTCGCTCTGGGATCTGCTCCGGGTTTGAATAATGGGTTAATGCCCGCTCCATTTCCGCTTCTCGAATGAGATGAAAGGCAGGCCAGGGAGAACGGTTACTCCAGTGGCTCAGATCATCTTTCGCAACCCCTTGAAACAGATAACCAGGATGGAAGCTGGCTAACTGTAGCACTCCTTCCAACCCAGCCTGCTCCAATAGCTCTTCAAACAGGCGCAGATGATCGAGATAATCATAAAAGTCTTCCAGACCGGTTGGCACAACAAACAGCGTGGTGGAGATCTCTTTTTCACTCGCCGCCAACAGTAATTCAACTTCGGCCATAAAAGCAGCCACCAGCGGCTCACTCCCTTGAGCGTCTGTCACCGCATACCGAAGCGAGCCCTCTCTAACTACCGGCGCGGCAAACGGGCAGAGATTCAAACCCACGACTATTGTTTCCACCCACTGCCGGGTTAGCTGTTCAATCTGCTCTGTTGTATAGCACTGTTGTGTTTTAGCCATAACCTTTCACCTGCTCCAGACGGTGCTCAAACCGATACATTTTAATTCGGCTAGGGTACTATACAGCCAGTTTTTTTGCTGAGAAATGATCGTGCCTATCCCTGCTGCCCTTAATCAAAATAGCTTCGACACTCGCTGGTATACACTACGACGCCCGGCGGCACCGGACGCCCCGAATGTCTGGCGCAAATGGTTACTGGATAGCGGCTCACTAACTCGACACCTGATGCAAGCCAGTAACGGCGATTTTAGGGTCGAGGTTGTCCGTCAGCTATGGCATCGCCCTACCCGATCAGAGGCCCTGGCGCTGGGGATATCGCCAAGACAGATGGCACTCATTCGGGAAGTTCAGCTGATCGGGCTTGGGCAGCCCTGGGTGTTCGCCCGAACCATTATTCCAGCAACCACCCTGACGGGGAAACAGCGGCAACTGAACACCCTCGGCAACCGCTCCCTGGGGACCGTGTTATTTCGTGACCCAACGATGCGCAGAGGCCCGTTGCAAATCAGCAAACTCAGATTATCGAATAACGAAACTGTCTGGGCCCGCCGCTCAGTGTTTCGTTTGGCCAATAAGCCCTTATTGGTTGCCGAAGTTTTCCTGCCGGCACTACAACGGGTAAACTATCGCTTAAAATGATAACGGACTGTTAATAATGCAATCAGGCACAAACCCGATCTCACCAGGCTGGCAGCAAAAACTACAAGCCTGTGGTCAGTTGATGCGCGTGAGCAAGCCGATCGGTACCTATCTAGTGCTCTGGCCAATGCTCTGCTCATTATGGATCGCGGCGGAGGGCATCCCCTCCCTGGATCTATTATTCATCTTCTGCCTCGGCACATTTTTAATGCGCTCAGCCGGATGCGTTATCAACGATTTTGCCGACCGTGAAGTAGACGGCCATGTAAAACGAACAGCACAACGGCCTCTTCCCGGAGGACGTATTTCGACAAAAGAAGCCTTAGCTCTGTTTTTCGTGCTGTTGATTAGCGCATTCATACTGGTGTTATTTACCAACTCGCTGACAATCTGGCTATCCTTTGGTGCTGTTCTGCTGGCAGCGTCATACCCCTTTATGAAACGTTATACCCACCTGCCCCAGGTCGTCCTGGGAATGGCATTTGCTTGGGCGATACCGATGGCCTTCAGCGCTACTCTGGATGAGATTCCAACCATAGCCTGGTTAATCTATACCGCAACAATGCTCTGGACGGTTGCATACGACACTATGTACGCAATGGTAGACCGGGATGACGATATAAAGATCGGGGTAAAGTCCACCGCTATTCTCTTTGGTGATATGGACAAAGTGATAATCGGAATATTGCAACTATTAACCCTGATTATCTTTATCATGGTCGGCCTTAAACTCGGCCTGGCGATAGGCTTCTATCTCGGATTAACCGTGATGGCCGGTCTCTTTGTTTATCAGCAATACCTGATTAAAGATCGCCAGCGTGAAGCCTGTTTCAGCGCCTTTCTTAATAACAACTATGCGGGTCTAGCCCTCTTCATCGGCATCGTAATAGACTATCTGGCTGTTTAATGACAAATTCATTTGCATCACCCGCCGGTTTGTCATATTTCTGTAACAGTTTCATCATCTAATATGACCGTCTGAATAAAACGAATAAATGAGGTGATAGGTCATGACGTCGGGTAAACGCGTTCTGATTGTTGACGATGAGGCACCGATTCGCGAAATGATCGCTGTTGCTCTCGAAATGGCTGGCTATGAATGTCTGGAAGCAGATTCTGCTCAGTCAGCACATCCAATGATCGTTGACAGTCTGCCGGATATGATTCTGTTAGATTGGATGATGCCAGGTATGAGTGGTATTGAGTTTGCGCGTCGCTTACGCAAGGACGAGATGACCTCAGATATTCCGATCATTATGCTAACAGCCAAAACCGATGAAGATAACAAGATTCAAGGCCTGGAAACCGGCATTGATGATTATATCACTAAGCCTTTTTCTCCCCGTGAGTTGGTTGCCCGTCTGAAAACAGTACTGCGCCGGACAACCCCAAAAGGGATAGAGGAGCCGATCACGGTTGATGGGTTAACACTGGATCCTGTCTCCCACCGGGTCAGCTCTGAATTGAAGCCGCTGGAACTGGGCCCTACTGAGTTTCGCCTGCTACAGTTTTTTATGACTCACCAGGATCGTGCCTATACCCGCAGCCAGCTGTTAGATCTGGTGTGGGGTGGTAACGTCTACGTTGAAGAGCGAACCGTAGATGTTCATATCCGCCGCCTGCGTAAAGCGCTAGGCGACCGCCACGACTACCTGATACAAACCGTGCGCGGTACTGGCTACCGTTTTTCTTCTCAAGCAGCCTGAGATTAGTCGATGTATAACTCCGGTCACTCGATAGCCAGCAACCTATTCTTAACAGTGGTGGTTGGTTTGCTGGTGGGGCTGATCATCGGTTACCCGGGTTGGACGTTGTCAATTACGCTGATTATCTGGGGGTTGTATCAGATTAAGCAGTTTAACCGGCTGCAACAGTGGTTGATGAGTAATGATCGAACCAATGTTCCCGAAAGTCAGGGCTATTGGGGCGAACTCTTTGATGAATTATCCAGAGATCAGAAAAGACAGCAGCAACGCACTCTGTCGTTGCGAAATGTGATTCATCGGTTCCAACAGTCTTCCGCAGCGCTTAGCGATGCCATCGTCATTATAGATGGTCAAAACCATTTAGAATGGTGGAACCGAGCCGCTGAAAGCCTACTGGGCATGAAGGTCCAAACCGACCGGGGACGCTCGGTAATGAACCTCCTGCGGGACCCACGTTTTGTCCGTTACTACCGCAAGGGCCTGTATGAAGATCCACTGGAACTCGCTTCTCCGATACAGAGTGATATTGTGCTGGAGTATCGGATCACTCGTTTTGGTGCAGGTGATCGTATTCTGGTAGCCCGTGACATTACGCGCCTCAAGCAACTTGAACAGACTCGTCAGGATTTCGTTGCCAACGCCTCCCACGAGCTACGCACACCACTTACCGTGATCCGCGGATACCTTGAGACCTTTCTTGATCAGGAGCTACCCAAGCCCCTTCAGCGCGCTCTGAGTCAGATGAACAGCCAATCCAAACGGATGGAAAACCTAGTTTCTGACCTTTTACTCTTATCACGTCTAGAAGCGAGTGCTCATGTTTCCGATGAACTACCGGTACCTATCCATTCGATAATCAGTCGAATCCAGGAAGATGGTCTGGCCCTGGGCGCAGATAAACACCAGACAATCAGTGCCGATCTAGAAACAGAGTCGACTCTGCTGGGCCAGGAATCTGAGATCTACGGTGCCATTTCCAATCTGGTATTCAACGCCGTTCGCTACACGCCTGCCGGAGGCCACATCAAACTACGCTGGTGGACGGATAAAAAAGGTGGTCACTTCTCAGTGCAGGATAACGGTGCGGGGATTGACAGCATTCATCTGCCACGACTGCAAGAACGCTTTTATCGGGTCGATGAAAGCAGGTCATCTGACAGCGGTGGCACCGGACTTGGCCTGGCTATCGTTAAGCATGTCATGCTTCGCCACGGCGGCCGGTTAACCATAAATAGTCAGCTAGAAAAAGGCAGTACGTTTACCTGCCACTTCCCTTCCGATCTGGTTATCCCTACCCCGCAGGAAGAACAGACAGAAGAGGAATAAAAAAACGCACCCGAAGTGCGCTTTTTTTAACTCTACGTCCGATATCACTTCTGCTCTAATTGATCCTGATGAAAGGTCAAATCAATCTCGGTGTCACCGGTATATTCTTCCACCCAGAAAATAGTCGCCCCTATCACTGCAGCCGGCATCACCAGTAAATTAACCAGCGGTATCATCATACCGATAGAAACCAGACCTCCGAAACCTACCGAGGTCAGCCGGCGCTGTTTAAGAGAGTCCTTCATATCCCGAAAATTCACCTTATTATTATCCATCGGGTAATCGCAATATTGTATCGCCATCATCCAGCAACCAAAGAGAAAGAGAAGAATCGGCGCCAGCATTCCCAGCACCGGGATAAAGGTAAGGATCACCAGGAATAGCAAACGAGGCAGATAGTAGAGCAGCTTAGAGATTTCACGCGCTACCGTCCGGGGAATAAGAGCCACAATCTCCTTCCAGCCAGCATCGGTCACTGTGACACCGCGTAGACGCTGTTCAACCTTCTCAGACAAAAGACCATTAAACGGTGCCGCGATAATATTGGCCACCACACTGAAACAGTAATACACCGTAATAAGCACTAGCGCAGCCACTAGCGGCCAGAGCAGATAGCGCAAAAACTGTAACCAGTCCCAATCAGGCAAAATAGAACTCAACAGATAGTCTATCCAGTAGCCCATCTGGTCAAACAATAACCAAATAGCCCCGCTAAACAAGAATATGTTGATCAGCAATGGCACCAATACAAAGTGCCTAATGCCCTTTTCTGGCAACATTGCCAGGCCGCGCATGAAAAAGCCTGCGCCACGGAACGGATTTCCTTTCATCTGGTCCTCAGTAAAATGTTATGGGTCAGCCCATAAAGTGATTATAAAAACGCAAAACAACAGCTATCAGCATCATAGTCAGACCGCTTCGGTTGATCATGAATTCCCGCTTAGTAAAGCTAATTGTTGCCTGCCAGAACACCAGCACCGACTTGATATCCTGGGTTCGGACTACATAGAGTATCAGCGAGACAATAAATACACCAAGACCGACCATCATTAACAGTTGTTCTGCTACTTCAAGATACATTTACCCATCACCCTTAATTATTTTTAAGCCCTAAGATTAACAGAAATAGTAGGCATTAGTGGCTGGTTTAGCCTATAACTTTATGTGAATATGCAGCCTCACGTTTTCTCTGCACCGGAGTCCATTTATGAAAGCCATCTCTATACACCAGTTTGGCGGCCTTGAAGAACTAACCTACAGCACTCAGCCCAAACCCCAGCTGAATTCCGGTGATGTTCTAATCAAAACCACTGCTGCAGGGGTTAATCCTATCGACTGGAAAACCTGCTCAGGTGGCGGTGCCAGTGGTTTTATCGATGAGATGCCGTTTATTCCCGGCTGGGAGTTTTCCGGCATTATTGCCGATGCCGGAGATACTGATTTTGAAGCAGGCCAAGCGGTATTCGGCATGATTCGCTTTCCTCAGCCAGCGGGCTGCTATGCCGAATATATCGCAGCGCCAGCAGCACAAATTGCCCGATTGCCCGATGCGGTCGATCTGATCATTGCTGGTGGCCTTCCCACCACAAGCTTGACTGCCTGGCAGGCACTGTTTGACAAAGGAGACTTGAAGCCGGGTCAAAAGGTTCTGATACTGGGAGCAGCCGGAGGGGTAGGTCATCTTGCTGTACAACTGGCAAAATGGACAGGGGCCCATGTTACCGGTACCGCATCAGTGCATAATCACGAATTTCTGGCTACGTTAGGCTGCGAACACACCATTGACTACCACACCCAAAACATTACCGATCATGTCAGCGACATCGATCTGATTATTGACTGTATCGGTGGTGAAACCGCGATTGAAGCTCTACCTTGCCTGACCATAGATGGCGTAATAGTGACGCTACCATCGATCACAAAAGAGCAAGTCGTTGCAGCGGGAGCTGCCCAGCGACGCCGGGTAGAGACTATTCTTTGTGAACCCTCCGCAAAGCAGCTTAGTCAGATCGCTCAACTGGTTGCCGATGAGCAATTACTGCTGCATACAACCGAAACCTTTCCGGCGGAAAAGGCAGCAGAAGCATTTGAACTCAGCCAGAGTGGCCATGTCTGCGGTAAATTGATTCTAACATTTAACGACCAGAGCTAATTCGCACTGTCCAATGAGCTGTCCAATGAGCTGGCCAGTTGCAGATACTCAGCTTGCAACTGATCAGCTTGCTCCACCATTCTGACAACTGAACGGTCGATCAAACCCGGAACAAAAGCTTCTTTACTGGCCTCAGCAGTTTTTCGAAGCCGCTCTAACTGCTGACGGGTCTTCTTTAGTCCCCTCTTTATCGAAACAGTACTTAACGGCAGAGACTGTAACTTAATCAGGTTATCACTCAGCGCCCGGTAGGTTTCCTGATAAGCGATCTCTATCTCATCACGCATGTCCCAGGCCATCATTCCATACAACGCGGACAACCGTTGGCACAGTAATTCATGCTGCCCCATCAGCTCCAACATATCAGCCCCCTTGCTTAGCTTGGCCGAGGCCATACCCTCTAACAGCACCGTACCCTGATTAAGGATATTTTCATTCATGGTATACAGTTCTGCCAAACGAGACAGATCGGGTTTCTGCTTATACTGTACCTGAAGTGATACCCAGCTCTGTTGGATTAATTGCAACTGTTGCAACACCTGGGTATCGGTAACAGCAGACATAAGCTGCTGCTGTTGCAGATCAAAGCGTATTATCGCCTTAGTCAGCGCTTGGTTAGCTTTACGGGAACGAACTCCCAAACCTGATAGCACATAATTCTTCAGCATTACCTGAGTTAACGTACGCTGCTCAGCTGCCGCATTGACCACCTCTGCCCCGGTTGAGATGTTTGCTGCCTGAGCCAAGCCAATCAAACTGAGGGATAAAAGCAGAAAAGCAAAAAACTGTGTTCTTATTGTTATTAATGACATACCAATATTACCCTCAGGCGCCTGAATTTTCGGGCTGCAACAGCGTGCGTACATTGTCCAGCAACATGTTTTCCGTCCAGGGTTTAGTCAGGAATGAGCTAACCCCGGCAGAGGTGGCCTCTTCACGATGTCGGTTAGTGGTTCTGGAGGTAATCATCATCACCGG
>JAGPUU010000404.1 GCA_018067325.1 Amphritea sp. | reverse complement strand
ACATTCGATTATGACAGTTATGCACCGTTACTGTAGCGATACCGTTTTCCAGTGCCTTGGCGTGAGCCAGGTCGACGGAGGCGGCGATACAGTTGAGTGCGCTGCGGCCGTTACTATCGATAATCGCCGAGGTGCTGTCTTCATAGATGACTGTGCTTAGCGGTTTAGTGCTGTCTTCACTGATGTAAGGTAGTGCTCGCTGCAATTCAGTCAGTCCATTGAGACCGTGCTTTTCCAGCCACAGAATCATATTGGCGGCATCTTCATAGTTACCAACATAGTAACCGGTGGCTTCAAAGCAGCGGCGCAGGGCAGCTTTCAGTTCGATCATAGAAACATGCATCAGAATTCTCCTTCCTGCTGTGGTGCCAGTGGCATAAACCAGTCGTCGTTGAATGTTCTACCGATATCTTCCAGCAGCGGCGCGCCCTGGAACATTGTGTTACGGACCCACAGCTTGGAACGTGGATCAAACTTACCGACACCGAAGAATGCCAGTTTGGCACGTAACAGGTGCATCGGTAGGATTTCGCGGTCCAGAAGATTAGCCTGAATATCGCCGTAGATGCAGCGGTTCATGCTCTGAATACGGCGTACGATACCGCGCAGTTTAGGTTGTGCAACCATAAAGCGGGCAGTGCTATGTTCAGGGTGCTCAGTCATATATTCAGACAGCTGGTCGTAGCATCTACGCACTGCGTAAGCGACACCCAATGCCATCTCTTTATCTTTGCCATTTTCGTCGCGGATATCGCCCAGACGGGGCTCCATCTTCTCTTCCGAACGGTACCAGAAAGTATCCTTGGCACCTTCAGCGGCGAAATCGAACCCCAGGGCCCATTGATAGCGGTTTTCGATAACCTGTTTCAGCTCTTGCAGCGGCATTACCGGATCAAGATCCTGAAACTCTTCTGCAGAATGATAGTCTTCCAGGTCGTCGACCAACTCTGGATAGAGTTCCAACATCACCGAAACCAACATTTCCTGGCCCTGCAGTGAGCAATTGATTTCACTCCACTGAAGCAGTGCTTCCCAGCTATCGAAGCCGTTTCGGGTATGTTCGCGAATCGCGTCCAGATCTTTCAGTACCTGCTGATTGTTGGCTGTTTGCCACTCATCTTCGGTAACCGTTTCTGCGGTGTGCACTGCACAGCGCTCCAGCAGCTCAGGGAACTGTTGCTGAATACGGTGATTGATGTTGCCGAGAACACGGACTCGAGCCAGTGCCAGTTCGCGCATCTCGACCCACTGATTAATCAGTAATGGGTGGTTAATCAGGTATGGTGCCATACCCAGACCGGTGGAATTACCGATACCGAAGAAACGCTTAATGTCAGGCTGCATCGGATTATAAGTTTCGGGTGTCTTGTGCTGTGCGATATGTTCCGCCTGTAGCAGGCTGAAGTTTCGCAGCATCAGGCAGACAAACATCTCAGCCGAAAAAGGGCGGGCAAAATCGGCATGGCGGCTAGCCACTTTTTCCCAGTCGGCCATGCCCAGTTTTCCGCTGCCATATACGGCGGTGGTGCGGTATAGGTAACCTACTTTAGCGATCTGCGCTACATCCGGCTGTTTGCCGCTGGCCAATTGATCGACTACATAGTCAAAGTTACGGGCGCTACGGTTGGCACGGGACAGAACAAAGACCCTGGCATCGACCCGTCCAGCTTCCTGCTTAGGGACATTTTGACGCAGCTTTTCCAGATAGATTTCGTCAACTTCACCGTCCACCAAGGCCATTGTCAGGTCCCATTTGGTGGCGATTACTCGGTCGTTACGCTCATCCGGCGAGAGATAATCGGAGAACAGTACAAAGCTGTAAAGCTTATGGGGTGTTGTGATCTCGTAGACGACAGTACCGTAGCCCAGCTCATCCAGTTCAAAACGGGCTGGTTCGATTTGCCAGCGCTCGCGCATAATCCGACGCACCAGAGTACGCATAAAACTAAGTCGACTCTGGTGGATAGCGCCCAGTCGTTCCAGATCCATGACCTGGTTGATCGGGCGCAATGGTAGTGCGTTGTCGCCTCTCAGGGCAGCTTGTATAGCAGCTGGCGTGGTCATTATTATTTTCCTCGTTAAATAGCGATTCGAGACTGAGTGGAAACTATTGCGCTTGCCGAAACTTCGTTAAAAATAGTCTCAAAGTGCTCATTTACAGCTGTAAAATCCGCACTCGTGATTATTTTTGCCTCGCTCAGCCTTCGCTTATAACGTTTCCATACTGTCTCGACACATCTTGTTTTTTTTATTAACAGCATAGATGTGTTCGAAACCTCTTTTTTATTTGCTCTGCTGGTTTCGTTTGTAATGGTTATATGCAGAGCTATACGAGGAAGGGTCAGGCAGTCTTATCAACATAGTAGATAAGTATGGCTCAGTTCTGCGGATAGATCAGAATCTGAACAGCCAGCCTTCCGGTATGCCACTTATCATGGGGCAGAAAGCTGATTGCACACAAATCAGAAGGTTATATCGCTTAATAAGAGAAACTTATCAAAATAGCTCAACCTATTATTTTTTCTATGTCTCCAGCCCTGTTGTAAATTGCAACAGAGGTTAAAATTTTTATGTTTTTGCTGGATTGTTACGCGCCAGAATAAAGTCGACCAGTGCTTGTGCCGGTGGTGTTAACGACTTATTAGTGAGCTTAACAATGCCGATGCGGCGCACCACTCTTGGCGTACTCAATGGAATAAAGCACAGCGTTTCGCTGTCTTTGGGTACCGCGTAGCGGGGTAAAGTGGTCACACCAAAGCCCGCTTCAAGCATCGCAATCAACGAGATCATATTAGAGATATAAAACTGGGAGTGGCCCAGTAGAGGTCTGGCTTCACTGTCTTCCAGCAGGCGGGAGGTACCGTTACTTATTAGCCGGTAGTTGCGCAGTTCTTTCCAATGTAACTCTTTATGTTCAGCTAGCGGGTGATCTTTTGGGCAGACTACGCCGATCTGATCTTCCCAGATCGGGATAAAGGTTTTATCACTGTGTTCCTGTTCGTGGAACAGATGAGCGATACCGAAATCGACCTGTTGGTTTTCTACCATCTTGTAGACCGCATCGGAATTATCATCAAAGAAGCTGATGTGCAGTTCAGGCGTGTCGTTAACAAATTCAAGCAACAGTTCAGGTAATACCTGACTGGCAATAGAAGGTACTGATGCGAGTCGTAGATGGCCGGTTTTGTGTTCCGCTAACAGGGTCATATCCTGAGATATACGATCGTGGTGTTCAATCAGCTCCTTTGCCTTGGGTAGGAAGTACTGTCCGAAAGGGGTCAGCTCTGTCTTGGCGGTCTTAGCGTTGCGCTTTTCAAAGAGCGACTCACCCAGCTTGTTTTCCAGGTCACGAATCGACAGTGAGATTGCCGGTTGGGTGCGGTGGGCTTTCTCCGCTGCAGCATGAAATCCTTTCAGCTCAGAAACCCAGACAAAGTGACGTAATTGGGCAATCTTGAATTCCGGCAGCATAAAGCCTCCTGTGGTGATTTAGTAACGGTCACAGATTCCTGATAAGAAAACCTTATCGCGGAATATTATTTATTAATTATTTTTATTAAAGCACAGGCCCTATGATTGATCCATATACATGCAGGAGATCAAAAATGTCTGATTCAGTTTTTCGTAATTACATTGCAGGTGAGTGGGTCGAAGGTAACAAAGGCTATGTGGCAAATATTAGCCCAGCCGATATCAGCGATGTGATCGGTCAGTATGCTCAGGCTGATAAAGCTCAGACTGAAGCGGCGATTGCTGCAGCAGCAGTTGGCCAGCTAGAGTGGCAAAAAAGTGGCCTGGAACAGCGCTACTCAGTATTAATGGCCATCGGTGATGAGCTGATCGCCCGTAAAGATGAACTGGGAGAACTCCTCGCTCGTGAGGAGGGTAAGACTCAGGCTGAAGGCGCGGGTGAAACTTATCGCTCCGGTCAGTTTTTCCATTACTACGCTGCGGAAGTTCTGCGTCAGATGGGTGAAACTGCTGATTCTGTTCGCCCGGGTATCGAAATTGAAACTCGCCGCGAGCCGGTAGGCGTTGTCGGCATCATCACGCCGTGGAACTTCCCAACGGCAACCGGTGCCTGGAAGATTGCTCCGGCGCTGGCGTTTGGTAACGCTGTCGTGTGGAAGCCTGCTAATCAGGTGCCTGCGTCTGCCTGGGCTTTGACTGAAATTATCTCCCGTCAGGGACTGCCTGCCGGCACTTTAAATCTGGTCATGGGGCCGGGTGCGGAAGTTGGCGATGTGCTGATCAACTCTCGTGGTATCAATGCTCTGACCTTCACCGGATCTTTAGAAACGGGTCGTAAGGTTGCTGTGGCAACGGCGGTTAACCTGGTTAAGTGTCAATTAGAAATGGGCAGTAAGAATGCTCTGGTCGTTCTCGATGATGCGGATCTGGATAACGCTGTTGAGTGTGCCGTGGGTGGTGCGTTTGGTGGTACCGGGCAGAAGTGTACGGCGTCTTCCCGACTGATCGTTACTGAAGGTATCCACGACCGTTTCGTTGAGGCGATGGTTGAGCGGATGAAGAAGCTGGTTGTGGGTCACCCACTGAAAGCGGGTGTACATATCGGTGCCGTTGCTGATGCCCGCCAGATGGAGCAGAACCTACGCTACCTGGAAACGGCTAAAACCGAAGGTGGCAAGCTTGTTTACGGTGGCGATGTACTGACCGAAGAGACCGAAGGCTACTACATGCAGCCTGCGTTGTTCACCGAAACCACGAACGCTATGACCATTAACCGTGAAGAAGCGTTTGCGCCGATCGCCTGCATCATCAAGGTTAAGGATTATGAAGAAGCGCTGGCGACTCTGAATGATACCAACTTCGGTTTGACTGGGGGTATTTGCACTCAGTCACTGAAATATGCGTCTGACTTTAAACGTAACGCCAAGACGGGTTGTGTGATGATTAACCTGGCAACTGCAGGTACCGATTATCACGTTCCATTTGGTGGCCGTAAGGATTCCAGCTTTGGCCCACGCGAACAGGGAACTTACGCCAAAGAGTTTTACACCGTTGTGAAGACAACCTACATCAGCGCTTAACGCTTTATTTATTTACGAGCTTAGGCCAGGAGGTATTGCTATGCATAACGAAATGATCGTAATTGACGGGCTCCAGTATTCCAACTGGAACCGCAAGATCTTCGAACAGCTCCGCGAAGGTGGCGTAACAATGGTGCATGCCACCATCGTTTACCACGAACAAATTCGTGAAACTCTGATGCGCATTTCTGAGTGGAATCGTCACTTTGAAATGAACAGCGATCTGATCATGCCGGTCAGAAGCGCAGCAGATATCCGTCTGGCAAAGCAGCTGGGCAAAGTGGGCATAATGTTCGGCGCTCAGAACTGTTCTCCGATTGAAGATGATATCGGTATGGTCGAGGTGATGCGTGAGCTAAACCTGATGATCATGCAGCTGACCTACAACAACCAGAGCCTGTTGGCCTGCGGTTGCTACGAAGCGGAAGACAGTGGTGTCACTCGCTTTGGTCGCCAGGCGATCAAAGAGATGAACCGGGTCGGCATGATTATCGATATGAGCCATAGCGGCGAGCGTAGCACTTTAGATGCGATAGATATTTCTGAGCGTCCGATAGTGATCTCCCATGCTAACCCACTAAGTTTCCACGAAGCCAAGCGCAACAAGTCCGACAAGGTACTGAAGGCGCTGGGTGAATCCGGTGGTCTGCTGGGCTTCAGTCTGTACCCGTTCCACCTTAAGAACGGTCCGGACTGCACGTTGGAGGATTTCTGCGACATGGTGGCCGGTACCGCTGACCTGATGGGTATTGATCAGATCGGCATCGGTACTGATCTGTGCCAGGAACAGCCACTGTCAATTCTGGAGTGGATGCGAAATGGTCGCTGGTCAAAAGCCATGGACTACGGCGAAGGCTCTAAGGCGAATGCCGACTGGCCTCGTCCGTTATCCTGGTTCCGTGATAGCCGTGACTTCCCGAATCTTACTAAAGGTCTGCAGGCGCGAGGCTTCAGCAATGAAGACGTGGCTAAGATCATGGGTCTGAACTGGCTTAACTTTCTCGATGAAGGGCTAAAGCCGCAATAACCCTATTTTTATAACTTATGGCTCAGTCCGATGAGAGTTCAGTCTGAGCCGTTGCTTTACCTGATAACTAATAAATATAAAGATCCGTCAGGAGATTATAATGAGTAATACAACACAAGCTGCTGTTGCCCGGCAACAGACAGCAACCCCCGAGGCCCCTATGGCCAATAACAAACTTCTAGCAGGTGTCGACCTGCCGGTATTCTTCATTAGTGGTGGAGTACTGGTGCTGTTCGCTGCATTGGCTCTGTACGATATCGAAATGATGTCTGGCTGGGTTAATAGCGCGTTTGCTACTTCAACTAAATATTTTGGCGCCTACTGGCAGGTGCTATTACTACTGACCTTTGTTATCGGTCTGTTTCTGACTATTGGCCGTACTGGTTCTGTGGTTCTGGGCGGTGTTAAGTCACCGGAGATGCCAACCTTCCAGTGGATCTCAGTGATCATGTGTACCCTGCTTGCCGGTGGTGGCGTGTTCTGGGCTGCGGCTGAGCCGATGGCACACTTTACTTCAGCACCGCCGTTGTTTTCGGGTACTGAAGCAGGTTCTGTTGATGCCGCTTACAATGCGCTGGCACAGAGCTTCATGCACTGGGGTTTTCTAGCCTGGGCGATTCTAGGTAGTTTGACCGGTATCGTGTACATGTACCTGCACTATGAGAAAGGTCTGCCGCTGAAGCCCCGTACGTTGCTGTACCCGGTGTTTGGTGACAAAGTTATGACCGGTCCATTGGGTGCTATCGTTGACTCAAGCTGTGTACTGGCAGTAGTTGCGGGTACGGTGGGGCCGATCGGTTTCCTCGGCCTGCAGGTGAGTTTCGGTCTGGAAAAACTCTTTGGTATTCCTAACACCTATATGACTCAGGTAATGATATTGGTCGGCTTGATCTGTATCTATACGATCTCTGCGGTTAGTGGTGTTACAAAAGGGATTCAGATTCTCAGCCGTGCCAACGTAATCCTGGCGGTTGTCCTGATGGCTTTCATCCTGATCTTTGGGCCTACCGCGTTTATTATTGACGGTTACCTGCATTCGTTCGGCATCTACTTGGATCAGTTCATTCCGATGGCGACGTTCCGTGCTAGCCCTGGCTGGTTGGACTGGTGGACAGTATTCTTCTGGGGTTGGTTCCTGGGTTACGGTCCGCTGATGGCGATGTTTGTTGCGCGTATTTCTAAAGGTCGTACGATCCGTGAAATGATACTGCTGATCTCTGTTGTTGCACCGATTATCACCTGCTTCTGGTTCACTATTGTCGGTGGTAGCGGTCTGGCATACGAACTGGCTAATCCAGGCGTAATTTCTGAACCGTTCACCGGCTTTAACCTACCAGCAGCACTGTTGGCAATTACTGAACAGTTGCCGATGGGCTTCATGATTTCGGTTCTGTTTTTAATCCTGACGACAATCTTTGTGGCCACTACCGGTGACTCCATGACCTACGCAGTATCGATGGTTATGACCGGTACCGATCATCCACAGCCGTCTATTCGTGTGTTCTGGGGCATCATGATGGGTGTTGTTGCTGCACTGTTGATCTCTATCGGTTCCGGCGGTATCTCTGCGCTGCAATCGTTCATTGTAGTGACGGCGGTCCCTGTCTCTTTGGTATTGCTACCATCGCTTTGGACGGCACCGCAGATCGCTCGCAAGATGGCCGACGAGCAAGGGCTTTAATTAGTAGGGTAAAGGGCAGTGGCTATTGTCGCTGCTCTTTTACTTAGTTGATTAATCCCTCCTATTTATAAGTTTATCTACTTCTGTGTACTCGGTGCCCTCTGTGGTGAAAATGATTAAAGGTTTTTACTTAACTAATGGATATGCCAATGAGCATATGTGTAAGAGCTATTTACCACAGAGATCACAGAGGACACTGAGAAAGAATGGTTAATGGTCTGATTGGCCTTTTTTATCCAATTTTTAAAAGTGAATTACTATGAAACAAGCTGTAAAGACTGAATTGTTTGCCTCTAAGGCACCACTGGAATGGGCTGTTATCGCTAACGGTCAGCTGTCTACTGCGCAGATTCCTATTAATGCTGAAGGCCAGGTTGTTGAAGGTGGTATTGAGGCGCAGGCGCGTCAGACGATGGAAAACTTTTAGCACACCATTGAAGCGGCTGAGCTGACGATGGCTGATGTAACCCAGGTACTGATCTATGTGACTGATCGAAGCCAGTTACCAGTATTCAACAAAGTTTACGCTGACTACTTTGAAGCACCATACCCGAACCGTGCGGCGATGATTGTTGCCGGTCTGGCCCGTGAAGAGATGCTGTGTGAAGTTGTTGCTTATGCAGCGGTTCCTACCCGCTAAACGGGAGTGGCTAGAACGTCGCTTCGCGACTGCTCGTGGCTAGACGGAAAACTTCGTTTTCCTTGCTAGAAACAGCGTTCTGGTTTTAGCGTTTTATCCCAGATTGTCCCTTGCCGATAGGCTGTTGGCGCATTGGTTAACCGATGCGCCTTTTTTTGTGGGTTAACGTCGTAATAACCACGCAATACGGAGTTCGGTTGATTACTTTGTTAAATACGTTATCAGGCAAAGTTTTTTCCACCGTACAATACCTTGTTGGTCTGTATTAAATCTGAGAGGCCATGCGCAATATCAGTAACTCTGCTATCTCTCGTTGTCTTTACTGAACCCCATGATATGTGCGCTTTTTGCGGATATATCGGTTTTAGTTCGTTCAATTTAAGGAGTTGCCAAAGCTTAATATCTTCTTCTCGGCATGCAACTACGTATATCAATACTCGACCAAAAATTAGAGTAACTGACTGTGTATTTCTTTCTAGGCCTTCCAGAGGGATTTTAGGGCCACTTGTACCTCTGGATAGAGTGCAGCTATGTCTC
>JAGPUU010000402.1 GCA_018067325.1 Amphritea sp. | reverse complement strand
CAGACATCACAGCCCACTAGAGTCGGTACAGTGATCGTTTTTTCACAACCACGTACCGCTTCTTCGAGACTCAAATCCATCGTATAACGCAGATCTGCGCCACGCTGCACATGACTACGACGTCCGCCACCATGACCCTGCTGGCCGAAGATATCACCGAATACATCACCGAAGATATCGCCGAAGCCGCCAGCACCCTGACCGCCGCCCATACCTTGTTGATCAATGCCAGCATGACCATACTGGTCATAAGCTGCTTTTTTCTGATTATCAGAAAGAATTTCGTAGGCTTCGCTTACTTCCTTGAACGCCTCATCAGCCTCTTTATCGTCAGGATTACGGTCCGGGTGATGCTTCATCGCCATACGGCGATAAGCCTTTTTAATATCCCGATCAGACGCGTCTCTTGCTACGTCTAACACATCGTAAAAATCTCTCTTCGACATAATATGTTTCGCAATCCGGTTAGCTGGTTTTGTTGCTAATAATTAGCTGACAATAAAAACGCGACAACGCGGGACCGGCCCGCGCTATCGTTTATAACGTTAAAAAGCTAAGATCGACTTACTTCTTTTCGTCGTCTTTAACTTCTTCAAACTCCGCATCAACAGCGTCATCAGCAGGTTCTGCTTGAGCTTGTTCAGCGCCTTCAGCACCGCCAGCCTGTGCAGCTTCAGCTTCTGCGTACATCTTCTGAGCCAGACCAGAGATCGCTTCAGTCAGGGTAGCGGTCTTAGTATCGATCACTTCTTTGTCGTCGCCCTTCAGCACTTCTTCCAGCTCTTCAACCGCAGCGTTGATCGCAGTTTTCTCTTCTTCAGTCGCCTTATCACCGGCATCTTCCAAAGTCTTCTTCGCAGAATGGATCATCGCATCACCCTGGTTACGGGCCTGGCTGATCTCTTCAAACTTCTTATCCGCCTCAGCGTTAGCTTCAGCATCCTGAATCATCTGCTCGACTTCTTCATCGCTCAAACCGGAAGAGGCTTTGATGATAATAGACTGCTCTTTACCTGTCGCTTTATCCTTAGCACCAACATGCAGGATACCGTTCGCATCAATATCGAAAGTTACTTCGATCTGAGGCATGCCACGAGGTGAAGGCGGGATATCTGCCAGATCGAAACGACCCAGAGACTTGTTACCCGAAGCTTGCTTACGCTCACCCTGAACTACGTGAATAGTTACCGCAGTCTGATTGTCGTCTGCAGTTGAGAACACCTGAGACTTCTTAGTTGGGATAGTCGTGTTCTTATCGATAACCGGAGTCGCAACGCCACCCATAGTTTCGATACCCAGGCTCAGAGGTGTTACGTCCAGCAGCAATACGTCTTTAACGTCGCCAGCCAGTACCGCACCCTGAATTGATGCACCCACTGCAACCGCTTCATCTGGGTTAACATCTTTACGGGCTTCTTTACCGAAGAATTCAGTAACGCTAGCCTGTACTAGTGGCATACGGGTCTGACCGCCCACCAGAATAACTTCATCAATCTCAGAAATAGACAGATCGGCATCTTTCAGTGCGATACGGCAAGGGTCCATAGAACGCTTAACCAAATCTTCAACCAGAGATTCCAACTTGGCACGGCTAATCTTAACATTCAGGTGCTTAGGGCCGTTTGCATCAGCAGTGATGTATGGCAGGTTTACGTCGGTAGACTGCGTAGAAGATAGCTCAACTTTCGCTTTCTCAGCACCCTCTTTCAGACGTTGCAGCGCCAGTGGATCATTGTGCAGATCAATGCCAGATTCTTTCTTAAATTCAGCTGCAAGATACTCGATCAGACGTAAATCAAAGTCTTCACCACCAAGGAAAGTGTCACCGTTGGTTGCCAGCACTTCAAACTGATGCTCGCCATCAACTTCAGCGATCTCAATGATAGAGATATCGAAAGTACCACCACCCAGGTCGTATACAGCGATAGTTTTATCACCTGTGGACTTGTCCATACCGTAAGCCAGTGCCGCAGCGGTTGGCTCGTTGATAATACGCTTAACAGTAAGGCCGGCAATCTGACCGGCGTCTTTAGTTGCCTGACGCTGAGAATCGTTAAAGTAAGCAGGAACAGTGATTACTGCCTCAGTTACTTCTTCGCCCAGATAATCTTCTGCAGTTTTCTTCATCTTCTTCAGAATCTCTGCAGAGATCTGTGGCGCTGCCATCTTATTATCGTTTACCTGAACCCAGGCATCGCCATTGTCAGCTTCAACAATTTTATAAGGTACCATTTTGATATCTTTCTGAACCACGTCGTCTTTAAAACGACGACCGATCAGACGCTTGATCGCAAACAGGGTATTGGTCGGGTTAGTGACCGCCTGACGTTTAGCCGGCTGACCAACCAGAATCTCACCATCAGCAGCATATGCGATGATAGAAGGGGTGGTGCGATCACCCTCTGCATTTTCAATAACACGTGGCTTATCGCCATCCAGTACTGCAACACATGAGTTAGTCGTACCCAGGTCAATACCAATAATTCTACCCATTTCAATCACTCCCGTATTTCTGCGCCCGTTATGACGGGCTAAATTCTTTTCTAACTTGCTAGCTATATTGGTGCGGTTTTTGAAGTTTCAAGACCCTGCAACCAACTTAGTCAACGACTATTTACTCTGCGCCCTTGGAAACAATCACCATCGCCGGACGAATCAAACGACTGTTCAGGCTATATCCTTTCTGCATTACCGCCATTACATGGTTAGCAGGCACGTCTGGATTTGGCACCATAGACATCGCCTGATGCAGCTCCGGATTGAAAGCTTCACCAATCGGGTGATGCTGATCAACATTAAACTTACCCAGGCCAGAGACGAACATGTTCAATGTCATCTCTACCCCTTCACGCAATACTTTTACCGCTTCATCATCGCTGACGCTGGCCTCAATCGCCCGTTCCAGGCTATCAACTACCGGCAACAGCTCATTGGTAAACTTTTCCAGCGCAAACTTCTGCGCCTTTTCTACATCCTGCTCAGCCCGACGGCGGATGTTTTGCATCTCAGCACGGGTACGCAGTTCCTGATCCATCAGTGCAGCGGCCTGATCCTGCGCTTGCGCCAGCGCCAGTTGCAAAGCATCTACATCAACTTCAGGGGCTTGTTCAGCAGCCGCTTCAACGGTCTCGTCAGCGGCCACGGTTTCTTCAACCGCATCAGTTACTGTTTCTGGCTGCATCTCTTCAACCTGAGACTTATCTTCGCCTGACATCACTCTCTCCAACCATCTGATATTTAAATTTTCTATTGAGCTTGTATATGGGGCTAAGACAACTGGATTCAAGTGGTTTTTATGAGTTTTTTTTAACCAGACTGAGTAGTTATACATTGCGCATCTATAATTATTGGCTTATAAATAAAACACTGTATAAAAACACAGATATAACAACATGCTGACTCAACTCAATATTCGCAATTACGCTATTGTCGAAGAACTTGACCTGGAACTGGACGCCGGCATGACCGTTGTCAGTGGCGAAACCGGTGCCGGTAAATCAATTATGCTCGACGCTCTGGGGCTAACTCTGGGTGATCGGGCAGATATGGGCTCGGTGCGCAAAGGCGCAGAGCGCGCAGAAATAATCGCCAGCTTTGATATCGCCAATATTCCCAGCGCGAGAAAATGGCTGCAACTTCAGGATATGGATGATGATGAATGTATCCTCCGCCGTGTCATTACCAGCGAAGGCCGTTCCCGTAGCTATATCAATGGTAGCCCCTGCCCAATCAATAAAGTAAAAGAGCT
>JAGPUU010000386.1 GCA_018067325.1 Amphritea sp. | reverse complement strand
CAAAGATTAGCGTGGTACCTGCGATCACCAGAATACTGCGCCCGTAATGGTCTATGGCGGAGTTAAACATAAAGCCTGCCACTACCGCAGGAACCGTTGCCAGGATTACATACCAAGCCAACACCGAGTCTGTGCTGCGTCCCCGACCGGCAATACTGCCTGTCCAGGCAGTTAACATGCGCCAGATATCCTGGCGAAAGTAGATCATCACAGCGGTCAATGAACCTATATGTACGCCGACATCGAAAGCCAACCCCTGATCTGTCCAACCAAATAGCTGAGAGGGCAATATCAGATGCGCCGAACTTGATACCGGTAAAAACTCTGTCAGCCCCTGCAGTAAAGCCAAGAAAACAACCTGAAACCAATCCATGTTTAACTTTCCCTCTCGCTTTCCCTTAATTTAATAACCTTGCCGATACTTATAGACTGAGCCACTTGGCTGTCTTTTTACCGACAATTATTCACTGGCCTTTCTTTTTCTGCTCACTTATCTTCTTCCAGGAGATTTCATCGCGAAGATAGACCGGTTGCGCCAGTTCTGCCGAGATCCCTTCACCACGAGCAAAAGCCTCCTGGGCTAGCTCTGCCATGATGCCAGCAGCCGGATATATATCCATTACTGGCGTACTGATACTATGTTGCACCTGTGCTGACATGCTCTCGAGATAAACCCAACCTTTACCTGCGGCAAACCAGTCATCACCCTCAGGTAATACAATCTTTTCTGGCGCGCTTACGGTTTCCTTGACCAACGCAACAGGTAACCCTTCACGCATCTCATAAGCACAGCTGTATAACTCATTCATTCGTGCATCCAGCGTACTGATAATTCGGTCCACTTTATATTCCCGGGCCGCTTTCAGAGCGATTGCGGCCAGTGTGGATACGGGGATAACCGGCAGGTTTGCTGCGTACGCAAGCCCCTGTGCAGCACCCGTAGCAATACGGATACCGGCAAACGAGCCTGGCCCACGACCAAAGGCGATCGCATCCAGCTGATTCACTCTGAGTCCGGCAGCCGTTAGCATCTCATCAACCATTGGCAACAGCTGACGGGTATGTTGGCGGGGAATAATGCGGAAATCTTCCTGAATTTCGCCATCAATAGAAAGCGCCACTGAGCAGGCGTCCGTTGATGTATCCAGGGCAAGAATTTTGGCCATCTATTTAATCCGGTAAGTCAAAGTAAGCAGGTTTGTATCAGCACAGCAGGAAATGCAGTGAGAAAAATCGCTGCATTTTAAGCGCAATACTCAGGAAAGGCTATCCTCACCCCAACGCGGCATAAGATTCTGTTCGATCTGTAACTGGTTCAAAATCCGTGCTACGACAAAATCGATCATATCTTCGACCGATTGAGGGCGGTTATAAAATCCCGGGCTAGCGGGAATCACTACAACCCCCATCCGGGTCAACTTCAACATATGTTCCAGATGAATCTCTGAATACGGCGCCTCACGAGGCACCAGAATAAGTTGTCGACGCTCTTTCAGGGCAACATCCGCTGCCCGCTCAATCAGATTATTACTGGCACCATTGGCGATAGAGGAAAGCGTACTGGTTGAACAGGGGCAGACTACCATTTTACTCGGCGCTCCCGAGCCCGAAGCGACAGGCGCCATCCACTGTTCCCGGCCAAACACTCGAATCTGTCCAGCGGCAGCAGAAAAACGTTCGGTCAACCAAACCTCCTGCTCTTTAGCAGCACCCGGAAGCGCCTCATCAGTTTCGGTAGCGATAACCACCTGAGCGGCTCTGGAAACCATAACCAATACCTGACAATTTGCTGCCACCAGGCATTCAAGCAGCCGTAATCCGTACTGGGCACCGGACGCTCCAGTGATCGCCAGAGTTACTCTGTCTTTAAAAGAATCTGCCACGCTAAACTCCATTAACTACTGAATTTCTGTTGCAGGGCGTCGATCAGACGGGAATGAATCCCCTCAAAACCACCATTACTCATAATTACAATATGACTACCAGGCTCCACATTATCCACCAGGCTCTGAATAAGTTCACCCGTGTCACGGGCTAACGCTGCAGGGTTCTCGCAAGCATCAACGACATCTTGCAGCGACCATTCAAGCCCTGCAGGCTGATACCAGTATACTTTATCAGCACGATTCGCCGACTTGGCAAGATTTTGTCGATGCATCCCCATCCGCATCGTGTTTGAGCGGGGTTCAATCACTGCCAATACAGTTTCGTCGCCTACCTGCGCACGGATCCCCTGCAAAGTCGTTTCAATCGCTGTCGGATGATGGGCAAAATCGTCATACACGCGGATACCAGCAACCTCACCTATCAGCTCCATGCGCCGCTTCACACCACCAAAATTACACAGCCCCTCTATACCATGGGCAATTTGTACCCCGACATTGCGGGCAGCTACCAGCGCCATCAATCCATTGTTTACCGAGTGTAGCCCGGTCATATTCCAGCGAACGACTCCAACGAGTTCACCCTGATGTGACACCACAAACTCTGAGCCATCATCCTTTAGCAATCGTGCCTGCCACTCGGCAGTAGCATCTAACTCAGTGTCTTTACCAACACAGGTTTTTACCACGGGCGTCCAACAGCCCTGTTCAATCACCTGATCAAGCGCTGCAACACCGGCGGGCATAATGACCTGACCATTGGCAGGCACTATTCTTACAACATGATGAAACTGACGCTGAATAGCCGCCAGATCATCGAAAATATCACCGTGATCAAACTCAAGGTTATTTAGAATCAACGTACGGGGGTGGTAGTGAACAAACTTTGACCGTTTATCAAAAAAAGCGGTGTCATATTCATCCGCTTCAATAA
Organism: Amphritea sp.; assembly: GCA_018067325.1. Classification (GTDB taxonomy): domain Bacteria; phylum Pseudomonadota; class Gammaproteobacteria; order Pseudomonadales; family Balneatricaceae; genus Amphritea. The sequence continues at coordinate 2,504 of JAGPUU010000386.1, read as the reverse complement.
CAAAAAACGGGCTTTCACCCACCCGGGCAGAGCGATCAAAGTTTTTCGGCACTCCGCCAATAAGAAAACCCGGCGCCATATCCGAATATTCTAGCAACCAGGCCAACATTGTCGCGGTCGTGGTTTTTCCATGGGTGCCCGCCACCGCCAACACCCATTTATCGCGCAAAAGATTATCCGACAACCACTGCGGGCCAGAGGTATAAGGCAAGCCCCGCTCCAGCATCGCCTCAACACAGGGATTGCCGCGGGTCATTGCATTGCCCACAATAATCATATCTGGAGCAGGATCGAGTTGTGATGGATCATAGCCTTCGATCAGACTAATCCCCTGCTGCTCAAGCTGAGTGCTCATCGGTGGATAAACATTAGCATCAGAGCCGCTAACCTGATGTCCCAACTCCTTCGCAAGTACCGCAAGACTACCCATAAAGGTGCCACAAATTCCCAGTATATGAACATGCACAGACGGGCTCTCCAAATCGTTTTCTGAGTCTCAAAATAAGCCGCTATAATAACAGTTAACCGACATCTTTAACGCCCTTTGTTGCGCCCTTTTCACCAACCCCACAAGCTGATATAACAATTAACCTGAACCTTCAGCACGGGCAATCGCAATAATTACAATTTTTTACACAATTTTGACAGTCCGACTGTGTAATTACCTCAGAATTAAGCGTAAAATCACTGCTACTTTTAAACCTCCCAAACCTACAGGTTTTTGGCCACATGTTACTGCTGAACCAGTATCTCAAGCACCACGAAACTCCCGATGATCTTATTGACCTGATTGACAGCCTGATGCTGTCCTGCAAAGAGATCGCCATTAAACTGCGTGAAGGCGCACTTGCCGGCGTCTTAGGCACTGCAGAGGGTGTCAATGTTCAGGGGGAAACCCAGAAAAAGCTGGACGTGATATCTAACGATATTCTCAAAGCAATTCTATTGGACAACCCAACTGTAGCGGGCATCGCTTCCGAAGAGGAAGATTTCCCGGTCGGCGGTAACCCTGAGGGCAAATACCTGGTTACTTTCGATCCGCTGGACGGATCGTCCAACATCGATGTAAACGTATCCGTCGGCACTATTTTCTCTATCCTGAGCAAGCCCGAAGGGATGGACGGTGGTGACGAAGCAGCTTATATGCAGAATGGTCGCAAACAGATTGCATCCGGCTATGTGCTCTATGGCCCTTGCGCAGTCTTAGTTATGACCACCGGCAGCGGCGTGAACATGTTCACCCTGAGCCACGGTGGTGATTTCATTCTTACCGAAGAGAATGTACAGATCCCAGAACAGACTCAGGAATTTGGCATTAACATGTCTAACCAGCGTTTTTGGGAACCTGAGATGCAGGCCTATGTCGCTGACCTGCTACAGGGCGAAGAAGGCCCTCTGGGCAAACGCTATAACATGCGCTGGGTTGCCTCAATGGTGGCAGAAGTACATCGTATTCTGACCCGCGGTGGTATCTTTTTATACCCATGGGATAGTCGCGATATCAGCAAGCCAGGTAAGCTTCGCCTTATGTATGAAGGCAACCCAATGAGCTTCCTGATTGAACAGGCTGGCGGCCTTAGCACAACCTGTTACGACAACATCATGGATGTAGAGCCTACAAAAATTCATCAACGGGTGTCTGTCGGCCTTGGCTCTACGGGCGAAGTAGAAACCATGATGAAATATCACGCTAAAGATTAATACCTACTGCCGGTTTATGCTCTTTAAGTCGTATTCAAATTATAACCAAAGGCCGTATATAATGCGGCCTTTGGATTCAAAACAGATTTCTATACTTTAGACAGGAAGGCGATACATGAGCTTTGAAAAAGTCCCTGCTGGCAATGATTTGCCAAACGACATCAATGTAATCATCGAGATTCCAGCGGACAGCGATCCGGTTAAATATGAGATCGACAAAGATTCTGATGCAATCTTCGTTGACCGTTTTATGGCAGCACCGATGTTCTACCCTGCCAACTACGGTTACATCAACAACACCCTGGCTGACGATGGTGATGCTCTGGACGTACTGGTTGTAACACCTTACCCAGTGGTTCCCGGTTCTGTTATCCGCTGCCGTCCCGTTGGCGTACTGAACATGACCGACGAAGCCGGTGAAGATGCCAAACTGGTTGCAGTTCCACACGACAAACTGAGCAAAGCCTACAAAGATGTTCAGGACGTGGGCGACCTGCCGCCACTACTACTGGCCCGTATCAAGCACTTCTTCGAGAACTACAAAGGTCTGGAAGAAGGCAAGTGGGTTAAGGTTGAAGGCTGGGAAGGCGCAGACGCCGCTAAAGCTGCAATTATCGAGTCTCAAAAGGCTTACGAAGCTGCTAAGTAACTACTTAGCAGTCTTTAAAAAAACCCGCTTCGGCGGGTTTTTTTTTGCATACTCAAATATCAGACTCTTTTCCAAACAGTTTTTTACCCAAGCCAATCACCAGAAACACCACCCCGCCAGCGGTAATTCCAACCAACGCTTCCAACAACACCGG
>JAGPUU010000385.1 GCA_018067325.1 Amphritea sp. | reverse complement strand
GGTTACAGAGCTCTCTGATTCAGGACTGAATTCAGTTTCTGAGATTCGTGAAATTATTTTCGTTGATACTCAGGTGCCTGATTATCTAAATCTTATCAGCCAGATAGATGTTAAAGACAGTTCTACCATCATCGTTACCCTTAACTCCTCAGCAAATGGGATTGATAGTATCGGCAATGTGCTTGAGAGCTATCAGAATATTGATGCTATTCATCTGATTAGCCACGGGTCTGATGGTTCTCTTCAACTTGGTGATACAACGCTAAATAGTGAAAGCCTGGATACATATTCTGAAAAGCTACTAGGTTGGCGAGACTATCTTAATGATGATGCGGATATTCTCATCTATGGCTGTAATCTTGCGGTCTCTGAAAGCGGCGTTAATTTTGTTAACCAACTGGCGGAATTAACGGGTGCGGATATAGCAGCCAGTGATGATAAGAGTGGAGCAAAAAGCCTGGGCGGTGATTGGGATCTGGAATATCAAAACGGGCAAATTGAAACAGCTTTCGCTGTAACAGAATCTGTTGATAGCCGTTGGTCCGGAGTGCTAGATCTGATGCTTTCAACAGACGGGAGTCCAAATTCAGGTGCTACGGGCTTAGCATCATGGAATGCTTCTACTGTAATCGATTTTGCCCCTACAGCCACTGGTTACGGGGTAGATACCAGTGGTAGCTTAAGTGCGCTTGTTAATTTTACAGGTGGGGTAAATATTGATGCGCTTCATTATGTTACTGCAGACATTGGTGTAGGTACGGGTACGCCAATAGACCTGTTAGCGGGTGATCTGCTGATGTCTTTGGATTCTGACGAAACCATTAGTAGTAACAATTCTATTGATGTATTGAAAGAAGATATCTTTGTTTTCCGGCCTGATACGGTTGGTGACTACAGTACTGGAACCTTTTTTCTATTACTTACCAACCCTACAGGAAAGGATATTACCGGTATCACTTTGGTAGAAGACTCAACAATAGTCGGTGATACCACACTGCAAAAAGGTACATTTCTATTCAGTGTGTCCGGAGCTGGTTCAGATGATTTTGGTATTAATATATTCAAGCCTGGCGACCTTTCTGCGTCAGCCACTAATGGTACCAGCGAGCTGCTGATAGATGGTAAGGAGCGTATCGTACCTGGGAAGGACCTCTTCCAGAATAAAATTGTTGGTATTGAACTGATAGAGAATGACTACTCGGCTGGGGGTGAAAATCTTTCGGCAGGTACTATTTTACTCACGTTTGATGGCGATAAAGGGGTTTATGCTGACAATACTCTAATCGCAGAGCGTCAGGATATCTATGCCCTAAATGTTTCCAAAACCACCCTGATTAATGGTTCTACTGAGGCAACTGTTTCATTGTTTTTTGATGGGGAAGATATCCTTCTTGATGAAAATAAAGAGAGCCTGGATGCCATTGCGCTGACTGATCCTCAGAACGTTATGAACTCACTTCCGACAGGGGGAGTAAGTATCACCGGGATAGCGATCGAAGATAATGTACTGGCGGTTGATCTGTCTATCTTAGCGGATGCTGATGGTCTGGGAACTTTTAGTTATCAATGGCAGCGAGATGGGTCAACCATTACTGGTGCTATCACTGATAACTATATGTTAGGAGATGCTGATGTTGGGGCTCTCATCAATGTTGTCGTCAGCTATACCGATGGGGCCGGAAATCTTGAGGTCTTAAACAGTGGGGATGTTGGGCCAGTCGCTAATATTAACGATGATCCGACAGTTGATAGCCCTATTGGCAACCAGACTGCCACGGAAGATAGTCTCTTCATATTTAGCTTTGATGGGAATGTCTTTGGTGATCTGGATGCGGGTGATACGCTGAGCTACACAGCTCAGCTGGCTGGAGGTGGAGCGCTGCCCAGTTGGCTTGGCCTTATTCCGGGTACTCGTACCTTTGTAGGTTTACCGTCTAACGGAGATGTAGGCACTCTGACCATCGAAGTCATTGCTGATGATGGCAATGGTGGCACAGTCGCGGTTGACAGTTTTGATCTTGTTGTTGGTAATATTAACAATGACCCAACCGTTGATAATGCCATTGCGAATCAGAGTGCGACAGAAGATAGCCTGTTCACCTATACCTTTGCGGTAAATACCTTTGGTGATGTCGATTCAGGGGACGCGCTGACCTACAGCGCGCAGCTGGCCGGTGGCGCTGCGTTACCTACCTGGCTCTAGTTTAACCCGCTGACCCGCACCTTTGAGGGCACACCCCTCAATGACGATGTCGGCACGCTGAACATCGAACTGATCGCCGATGATGGTAACGGCGGTACGCCGGCGGTAGACAGCTTTGATCTGGTGATCGGCAATAGCAACGATGACCCGACCGTTGAGAATGCCATCGCGGATCAGGCTGCAACCGAAGACAGTCTGTTCACCTATACCTTTGCGATAAACACCTTTGGCGATCTGGATGTCGGCGATACCCTGACTTACAGCGCGCAGCTGGCCGGTGGCGCTGCATTACCGACCTGGCTGGACTTTAATCCGCTGAC
>JAGPUU010000379.1 GCA_018067325.1 Amphritea sp. | reverse complement strand
GTCCTGAACGATCTCTTCTGGTGCATCAAAACCAAATGGGGCTGGGTTGCCAATGTTCAGTTTGATAATTCGTTGGCCCTCTTCCTCCAGACGTTTAGCTTCCTGAAGGACGGGACCACGGATGTCATAGCAGACGTTGATCAGTTTGTTCGATTTTCTGATAACGGACATGGATTAATCCTGTAGTGGTTCCCTTTAATATTCTATTATCGGTAAGCGCGTTAAAAATAGAACATGAACGGCTTGCCGAAGAGGCGAAATAATACGCTGTTTAGTGGTTATTGGACAGTAACAGATAGATCTTTTCGTTTTGCTTAACTGTATTGGAGTTTTTTATGGCAGATGATGATTTTAAAGTAAAAAAAACTGATTCTCAGTGGCGTGAACAGCTCTCTCCTGAGCAATATTATGTTTGTCGTGAAAAGGGTACCGAGCGGCCTGGTACGGGAAAGTATGATCAGCATTTCAACGCGGGCGAATACCATTGCATCGCCTGCGACGAAAAGTTATTTGATAGTGATAGCAAATTTGATGCGGGTTGCGGCTGGCCTAGTTTTGATGCGCCTGCTGAGTCAGATAATATCAAAGAAAATCATGATAGCTCCCATGGCATGACTCGCACAGAGGTAGTGTGTAATAGTTGCGGTGCCCATTTGGGACATCTGTTCCCGGACGGGCCGACGCAAACCGGGATGCGCTATTGTATAAATTCAGTGTCTATCGATTTTAGCCCTGAGGAGAAGTAGTCAGTGAAGACCTTTAGCTGGATCTACGAGCATGTAGTTGCGCACAAAGCCGGTGAGGATGTTGAAGCGCTGTTGCCTCAGGTTAAGTCGGCGGATGAACTGCGGAATATTAGTGATGACAGGTTCCTGTCAGAGATGCAGCTACGAATTTTTAGAGCCGGACTTAGGCATTCTGTAGTTAATTCTAAGTGGCCTGCTTTTGAGCAGGCATTTTTTGGCTTTGATCCATTTAAAATTAGTCTGATGAGCGATGAGCAACTGGAAAAGCTGATGCAGAATGATCAGATAATTCGACATTGGGGGAAAATTAAGTCAGTTCGAGCTAATGCTTTGATGGTGACTGAGCAGGCTGAGCAGCATGGGAGTTTTGCGAATCTTATTGCGGGCTGGCCGGAGACTGATATTACAGGGCTCTGGGCCTTTTTGAAAAAGCAGGGGCAGCAATTAGGTGGGAAATCGGGAGCTTATTTTTTGCGCCAGATTGGTAAAGACACTTTTATACTAACCGATGATGTAGTCGCAGCATTGAAAGCGCAGGATATTATAGATAAAGCACCAACGGCAAAGCGCGATCTGCAGAAAGTGCAGGACTGTTTTAATCAATGGCAGCAGGAATCGGGTCGGCCGATGGCGCACATCAGCCGACTACTCTCTTATACGGTAGGCTGGTGAGCCCTTTGTGATAGAGCGTTTCTTTCTATGGTTTAGCCAGGAAGTTGATTAGCTGGGCGTCATTAAATGCCCGGCTGATCGTCATCAGTAGTATCTCATTAACCATCTTCTGGTTATCTTCAAGCTTAGGTGTTGTTGCGTACTGGTACTCTTTGTCGGTGCTGTAGTTACCACTGTAACTCTCACCATGCTTTTCTGCGGTCACTGTTATTGATGCATTTAGTTTAACTTTTTGCAGAGCGCTTTGCGTGGCGCTGTATTCAAGATCTGTTAGTTTAATCGTTATGCGAGTGTTTGATGAATCTACTGGCGTGGCTCCCAGTTTGACGATTGCGATTCGGCCTCCTTGTCTAATTGCTTCAGTGGCGGGGAGGGGTAGGTTAACTTCTGCTCTGTCACTGAAGCGGCTTATACGATAGCCGATGACGCTTGAACTGCGCATATCCTCACTTCGCACTTCGATCTGAAGGTTGGCGGGTAAACTAGATTGAGTTGTTACTGCTGGATGTAGAGGCTCTACTGACACCTGGTGAGGATTGAAAGTACTGCAACCTGATAGAAGGATTGCTCCGGTAATGACCGATAGTATTGCTTTACGCATTGTTATTGCTCCAAATCGGGGATCGTTTTTGGCGTCAGTTCGTCTAAAAAGTTTTCCAGAGAACTTGCTAATTTCATAACAGGTTTTTTCCCTGGTTGTTCAAGCCAGACTTCTCCGGTCATGTTGTCTATGGTTAAGAATTTTTCGCCATCGGGTTCTGTGCAGGCAAAAAATAGGGTAGCAGGCCGTTTTTGTTTTTGCTTAGTCAGCAGGTGGCCCAACAGGTTCCCTCTGAGTCGTTCGCAATCTTTCTCGTTCCAGATAAATATTAGGCTCAAATCGCCCCATTGGGAGGTAGCAGGAATAGGGTCTGCCCAGTATCGGCCAAACCAGGTTTTGATATCGTTGTGAATTTTATATTCCAATGCCTGCTCTAAACGATCAAACATATCGTGGCACAAATTGTTGTTATCCTTTTGTAACACGGGTTTCCAAGAAACCTGTTGGCCCTCTTCTACCGTCGATGTATAGCATTCAGAAGGCCATTCAGTATCATAAATGGTTAGCGGGAGGCGGCCTTGTTGGTTAAGCTGAATGTTGAGGGCTTGTTCAATAAATGAATCGATTTTATTGCTTAGATTCTGTGACATTGGTGTCTGATCCGCTACCGCATAGTTTATATATTGGCCATAGAGGCCAATCGAATAAGCTGAGTCTATCAGAGTCAGAAAAACATCAATACCGGTGCATTCAGGCTCACGGCCCCAAAGGGGGCGGTGAGGCATAGAGTTGATGAAAATTATTTAAGATAAACGTTTGACATGCCAAGCAAAATCCTTACAATTCGGCTCTCGATTTGGGGCGTGTAGCTCAGTTGGGAGAGCGTCGCCCTTACAAGGCGAATGTCGGGAGTTCGAGCCTCTCCACGCCCACCACTAAGCCGAAGCGAAAGCTTCAACCACTGCGGAGTGGTAGTTC
>JAGPUU010000361.1 GCA_018067325.1 Amphritea sp. | reverse complement strand
TTTACCCCTTATCAACCACAGGAAACGCTCTCGCTATCCACTAGTCGGGCTTCCCCGTTGAAGTTGTGACCACTATAAGATTACTATCTGAAATTAAGCTGAAAGGATGAATAAAATTTCATTAGATTTTAATTTACGAATAACTTACTATATTAGAATTATCTAATTAACATAGTAAATAGATAATTCTGCCGACGTTTCTAATAGCGTATTATTTAGACTTAATTGTATTCACCGAGATTAAACTTCATGAACAAGCTGTCTGATCAAACCTCAGCTTTAAAGCTGGAATACTTCCCTATTACCTTCTTTTCAATGATTATGGGGATGACCGGGTTGACGCTTGTCTGGGAAAAAGCAGTCAGTGTTTTTGATGCCCCTCCCATCATCGGTCATATACTACTGACACTAACAGCCTGCCTTTTCTTGATTCTGGCGCTGCTCTACCTTCTGAAAATAATGCTAAAAACCCCCGCAGCATTAGAAGAGTTTCAGCACCCTATTAAACTCAGTTTCTTTCCCACTTTCAGCATCAGTTTGATTTTGCTAAGCGTCGCTACTCTGGGAGTTTCAAAGCAGCTATCCTTCTTTATCTGGGCCAGCGGTAGTGCACTGCATCTACTGTTTACCATCTACGTTCTGAACCAATGGATCTATCACCCAAAATTTCAGATAGCGCATATGACTCCTGCCTGGTTCATTCCGGTTGTCGGTAATATTCTTGTGCCAATCGCTGGCGTTGAGCACGGCTATACCGAGGTTAGCTGGTTCTTTTTCTCAATTGGTCTGGTCTACTGGATTGTGTTAAAAACACTGGTACTAAACCGGATGATTTTTCACGACCCACTGCCCGGCAAATTACTACCAACACTGTTTATCCTGATCGCCCCTCCTGCGGCCGGCTTCCTCTCCTACATGAAGCTCAACGGTGAGCTGGATAACTTTGCCCGGGTTCTGTTTTATGCGGCAATGTTCTTGATTATACTTCTGTTGAGCCAACTGCCGAGGTTCTCCCGGATTAAATTTTTTATGTCCTGGTGGGCCTACTCATTCCCACTGGCAGCTTCCGCGGTCGCCGCTCAGGTGATGTATACATCCCTGGGGCAACCCTTTTTCTATTACCTGGCAATGGCCCTGGTAGGTCTGTCCAGCGCTGTTATCTCTCTACTGCTCTCTCGTACGCTGCTAGCCGTCATACGCAATGAGATCTGTCAGCCAGAGTAACTAGCATTCGCTGATTTGCTTTCTTACTAAAACCGGGCTGTAATAGCCCGGTTTTTTAATCAGTACATTTCTTACTATTGCATGATTTACGGGGCATAAGCATGAGCATTTCCAGCGAACAGGTCCGCTTTGACCAGCAGCATATCTGGCACCCATACTCTTCAATGATCAACCCACCCGCTGCTTATCCAGTGGTTTCAGCCGAAGGGGTACGCCTAACGCTGGAAGATGGCACTGAACTGATCGACGGCATGGCGTCCTGGTGGTCAGTAATCCACGGTTACAATAATCCCGCCCTGAATGCAGCAGCACATGCGCAGATAGATAAAGTCTCTCATCTGATGTTTGGTGGCCTGACCCACCAACCAGCAATCGATCTATGCCAACAACTGGTCGACATGACCGCCGAGCCACTGCAGAAGGTTTTCCTGGCTGATTCCGGCTCTGTTGCTGTTGAAGTCGCTTTGAAAATGGCGATTCAATACTGGCACGCCAAAGGCAAACCGGAAAAGCATAAGCTACTCACCATCCGTAACGGCTATCATGGTGATACCTTCGGTGCGATGTCAGTCTGTGATCCGGTAACAGGTATGCATGAGATATTTAGCGGAGTCCTGCCGCAACAGTTCTTTGCCCCTGCGCCTCAAGTCAAATTTGGCCAGCCCTGGGATGAAAATGATTGCGCTGAACTGGAACAGCTAATTATTGAACACCATAGCGAAATCGCCGCACTGATACTGGAACCAATAGTTCAGGGCGCTGGCGGGATGCGCTTTTACCACCCGCAATACCTGAAAAAAGCCCGCGCACTCTGTGATCAATACAACCTGTTACTCATTGCTGACGAGATAGCCACCGGCTTTGGCCGCAGCGGCAAATTGTTTGCCTGTGACCATGCAGACATCACCCCCGACATACTCTGCTTGGGTAAAGCGATCACCGGTGGCTATATGACTCTGGCGGCCACACTGACTACCACTGAGATTGGCGAAGCTATCTCCGCTGGCGGCGCAGGGTGCTTTATGCACGGCCCAACCTTTATGGGTAATCCCCTTGCTTGTGCGGTTGCCAATGCCAGTTTGAAACTACTGCGGGAATCCGATTGGCAAAGTAATATTGCCCGTATTGAACGGCAACTAAAGCAAGGACTGGCCGCCTGCGCAGAATTGGATTCAGTGGCAGAGGTTCGCTGCCTCGGTGCTATCGGCGTTGTCGAGATGAATGAACCTGTGGTTACCGCAGATATCCAACCTCTATTTGTTGAGCGGGGCATCTGGATACGTCCATTTGGCAAACTGGTCTACGTTATGCCGCCGTACGTCATGTCCGATGAAGATTTGCAGACACTAACGACGGGAATGTTTGACGTTATTCGGGAATACGCGAATAAATAGCTCGTGGCTCAGAATTATCAGCCCCTGCAAAACCAACACAACAACTTTCTTACAAACTACTTAACTCAAAAAGCCTTCCATACCTAATATAGAAGGCTTATATCGAGCGACGAGCTAGTCACGTTCTTTGTGACGGTCGAGCTACGAGCAACGGCTTTTAAAGCTTTATTTCACTAATCTGAATAACTGGCTGAGCGTCAGTGAAGTTAGGCAGGTCTGACAATATCTGCTTAGCGTTAGGACCAAATGCTTTCTGGAAAGCCTCAACTGACTCATATGTCATATGCCCCATGGCAACAAAAGCAGGCGCTTCTCCAGGTGCTCCTCCGGCCATACCATAATCTACGGCACTACCTTTTAGCGCATCACCTAACAACTCTGCAACCATAGGCATATGCGTATCGCAGTAATAATCAATATCGAATTTAACATCTGAAGAATTCGGGTACATTACACTTACTTTAATCATCTTTTATCCTTGTTCTTACTAATAATCACTAAACGAATTCAGAAATTGACAACAATCTAGCTCATCGTTTTTTCACTTCAAAACAGATACAAAACTCTTATTTCTTTCTCAAGCGCCACTCAACAGCGCCCGAAAATTGTTCGATTACCATAGCTCAATCAGCTCTGACTAACCACTGACAAGCAATGCTATCGCCTTTAGCGGCTGCTTTTAACCGCAACCCCCGTAACCAGTTGCCGAACCAACACCGGAAAAGACCGATGTTGATAGCGCTCATGTTCCCGAAGTTCAAATCCCGCCTGTTGGATATACTCTGCCGTTTCCCGATTTAGCTGACAGCCGCCTGCACAACGATGCCAGTATGGGTTAAGACGGTGCTGCCAACGCTGTACTCTCTCACTGTCTGCTAACACATGCTCAAAAAACAACAGACTACCACCAGGTTTTAATACCCGCCCTATCTCAGATAATACCTGTTTGGGGTCGGGTACTGAACAAAGCACCAGAAAGCAGACCACAGTATCGCAGCTGTTGTCCGACAGAGGGATCGCCATAGCGTCAGCCACTAGCAGTTCAATTTTATCTTGCTGCTCTGTTGAGAGACCCCTTAATACTTTCCTGGCTTTGGCTACAACACCGGTATCGGGCTCTAACGCCAATAACTTAGTCACCTGTTTCTGGTAACAGGAAAAGCTGGTACCCGTGCCCGCACCTACTTCAAGTACCACACCCTGGGCACGGGCAAGTAGTTGATCCCGTTCCGGCGCAACAACCTTCGATACCCGGTCCAGGAGCCAGGGGAATAGCCAGCGATAATACGGATTTATTCTGCGTAGACTCATCTCTGTGCATCCACTATTATTGTCATACAACAATGCAAATTTCTTTTATTTTTCAGGAGCTTTACCTATGGCACGTATCAAAATTGATATGCCCGACAATTATAGCTTCAGCACTGAAATGCCGGTGCGCATTAGCGATATTAACTACGGCGGACACCTTGGTAACGATGCCGTTCTGGCCATGGTACATGAAGCCAGAGTACGTTTTCTTAATTCATACAATTATGGTGAGCTGGATATAGAAGGTGCCGGCATTATTATGACCGATTCAGCGATCGTCTATAAAGCAGAAGGTTTCCATGCCGACATGGTACAGATCGATATTGCTGTTGGTGATTTTAATAAATACGGTTGCGACATCTACTACCTGTTAAGCAACAAAAAGACTGCGGTCGAGATCGCCCATGCCAAAACCGGCATCATATTCTTCGACTACAACGAACGTAAAGTCATTCCAGTACCTGAAGAGTTTCGGAACCGAATTGTAAAAATTGCTGAATAACTGCACATTAAACATACAATTCACGTCCTCAGCTGATTGAAATACAGTCAGAAGAAAAGCACTGAATGGTTTTTAACCCATTAGCTTAAAGCCCCGCACCATGGGCTTTAATAGCGGTTATCCCAGAGTTACGCACAGCTTTGTAGCACTGTTTCTGTTTATAAGTAAGGGTCAAAATTAATGTGTATAAAGCACCGGTCTCTTAACCCTACTTAAATGCAAAAAACCGCCAAAATGGCGGTTTTTTTTTGCAGGGAACCTCAGCTCAGGTATATCCCTGCTTATTCATACTCCTGATACGCCATAGGCGCCAGATTTTCAAACTTGGTAAATTGGCCAATAAATGCCAGACGGTTACTACCGATTGGGCCGTTACGCTGCTTACCAATAATAATCTCGGCAATACCTTTATCCGGAGAGTCTTCGTTATATACCTCATCCCGATAGATGAACATAATCACGTCGGCGTCCTGCTCGATCGCACCTGATTCTCGCAAGTCCGAGTTAACCGGGCGCTTATTTGGCCGCTGCTCAAGGGCTCGGTTAAGCTGCGACAGTGCGACTATCGGACACTTCAATTCCTTTGCCAGGGCTTTCAGGGAGCGTGAGATCTCAGAGATCTCGGCGGTACGGCCTTCACTATTGCCTCCTTTAACCTGCATCAACTGAAGGTAGTCGACCATGATCATGGCAATATCACCATGTTCGCGCACTATTCGACGGGCCCGGTTACGCATCTCTGTCGGGCTTATGCCCGCCGTATCATCAATAAACAGCGGCTTATCCCGGAGCATATTCACGGCAGTCGTCAGACGTGGCCAATCATCTTCTTCCAGCTTTCCCGAACGAACTTTTGTCTGGTTTATCCGCCCCAGAGAGGAGAGCATACGCGTTACCAACTGATCGGCAGGCATCTCAAGACTAAACACTAATACCGGCTTATCCTGTGCCATCAAGGCATTCTCAACCAGGTTCATCGCGAAGGTGGTTTTACCCATCGATGGACGCGCCGCAACGATTATCAGGTCGGAAGGCTGCATCCCTCCGGTAGCCTTATCCAGTTCATCAAAGCCGGTGGTGACCCCGGTCAGCGCGCCTTCAGAGTTAAACAGCTCATCGATCTTATCCACCGCCATTTTAAGCAGTGGATTAACGCCGATTGGTCCCCCCTCATTGGGACGATCCTCAGCAATCTGGAAGATTTTCTGTTCGGCTTCACTGAGAATATCCTCGCTGGGACGTCCTTCAGGCATAAAGGCACTATCAGCGATCTCATTGGCGACCTGAATCATCCGCCGCAGCATCGCACGATCCCGTACGATCTCTGAATAAGCTCGAATATTCGATGCACTTGGCGTGTTACGGGCCAACTCGACCAGATAATCCAACCCACCAGCTGCATCAAGGTTACCCGTACGGTCCAGCTCTTCCGAAATAGTGACCACATCGACCGGCTGCATATTGGCAACCAGCTTCTCGATAGTTCTATAGATCAGTCTGTGATCATGGCGGTAGAACTGATCCTCCAACACGATCTCTGAAACAGTATCCCAGGCATTATTATCCAGCATCAATCCACCGAGTACTGACTGCTCAGCTTCTTGTGAATGGGGCGGGACTTTTACACCCTCCATATCTGCTGAACCGGGATCCAGATAATCCATAAAACCTTTACCTCGATAAAAAACGGGTCGCCGTTGAAAAATCCAACAGGCCTAAAAACGAAAAAAGCACTGCGCAGTATAATACTACGCAGTGCTTCTTAACTCACCTGATCTGATTAAATCAGATCAAAAGTAATGCTTAGTCGCCAACAACAATGATGCCGACGTGAGCAGTTACTTCAGGGTGTAGCTGGATAGCAACTTCGAACTCACCAGTGTGACGCAAAGCGCCTTCTGGAAGACGAATTTCACTCTTAGTCACTTCGATGCCTGCAGCAGTAATCGCATCAGCGATATCAACAGTACCGATAGAACCGAACAACTTACCTTCGTCACCAGCTTTAGCAACGATAGACAGTTCGATTTCATTCAGCTGGTCAGCACGAGCCTGAGCAATGCCCAGTTTTTCAGAAGCAGCAGCTTCCAACTCAGTACGACGAGCTTCAAACGTTTCCAGGTTACCAGCGTTAGCAGGAACAGCTTTACCGAAAGGGATCAGGTAATTACGACCATAACCACGCTTAACGGAAACCTTGTCACCCAGGCTACCCAGTTTGCCAATTTTCTCGAGCAGAATAACTTCCATCTCGCAAACCTCTATATTTACTCTTGCCCACTGATGTCTGACACCCATGGGCTGAAACTTGTTTAATCACCTGCACACTCAAAAAAGCGTAACAGGTTAACCGTAATTACTGGTGGCTGTCAGTGTATGGCAGCAGCGCGACATAACGTGCACGCTTGATAGCAGTTGCCAGCTGACGCTGGTAACGAGCTTTAGTACCAGTGATACGGCTAGGAACGATTTTACCAGTTTCACTAACGTAACCTTTCAGGGTATCCAGATCTTTGTAATCGATCTCAGTAACACCTTCAGCGGTAAAACGGCAGAATTTTCTACGACGGAAAAAACGAGCCATGGTATATCTCCTCTAAATAAATGTTAGACCGATTACTCGGCAGCAGCTTCTTTAGCAGCAGGCGCTTCAGCAACTGGTGCTTCCACAGCTGGAGTTTCTACAGCTGGTGCTTCAGCAACTGGTGCTTCTGCAGCTGGAGTTTCAGCAACTGGCGCAGCTGGCTTTTCAGAACGATCATCGCGACGTGGACGACGCTCTTCACGGCCTTCGGCAGCTTTAATAGGAGATACATCTGTAACTGCATCTTTGCGACGTACAACCATGTTACGGATAACCGCATCGTTGTAACGGAAGATGTTAGTTAGCTCGTCAAGAGTTTCCTGAGCACATTCAACGTTCATCAGAACGTAGTGAGCTTTATGGATCTTGTTAATTGGGTAAGCCAGATGACGACGGCCCCAATCTTCCAGGCGAT
>JAGPUU010000354.1 GCA_018067325.1 Amphritea sp. | reverse complement strand
GGTTATACCAGGATGATTTGGATAGGGGCATATTGTGCGAGGTCTTGCCATCGTTTCCGGTTAAGCACTTTTCGGTCTATGCGGTGTATCCGAGACGGGCATTTTTACCACAAAAAACACAGCTGTTTATTCAACAGTTATCAGAGAAAATAAAAGAAACTTGCTGAACTCTTTAATATTCAACATCCGAATAAGGTTTATATTTTCGTTGAGGATTAATAGGTTTCTGAAAATATACTGACGTTATTATCTAACGCTATCTTTCTTCAAAATATTTTATTCGCTATTGATAGCGACAAAGCCGTGCTTGCTTGGCTATACGTTAAGGCAGGGGTAATCTTCGTTGAGAGATGATATACAAGAGCATGATTAGGAAAGGAGATGATGATGTTTGCGGTGATTTTTCGGGCAGAGATTGCACAGCTGGATGAAGAGTACAGTGTAATGGCAGCCAAAATGCGGGACCTGGCGATGCAGGAATATGGTTGCCGGGAGTTTACTGCCGTCACTGAGGGCAACAGTGAGATTGCGATCTCGTACTGGGATAGCCAAGACCAGATCCGCGCTTGGAAAGAGAATGCAGAGCATCTGGTCGCTCAAAGAAAAGGTCGTGCCCAGTGGTACGTTTCATATAAAGTTCAGATAGTGGAAGTAGTACGAGAGTATAGCGCTGGATAATGACTTTGATTGTTAAGTACAGGGAGATAGGTGTGATGGCTTTTTCACAGGTTTTTGTCAGGTTTGTAACGCTGCTTATATTCGCGCTTATTACCACAACAACAAACGCGGGCAGTAGTGTCTGGAAGATCAGCTCGGCTGATAAAACGCTTTATCTTGGCGGCACCGTTCATATGTTACGCAAGAGTGACTATCCACTGCCACTGCAGTATGAACGTGCTTACGCTGAGGCGGATAAATTAGTCTTTGAAACCGATCTGGCGCAGTTGCAAGCTAGCGATGTGCAACAACGGATGCAGCGGGCCGTAAGGTATGCCGATAAAGGTGGATTGCAGCAACGGATTTCACCGGCCCTTTATCAGCGTATCGGTAAAGTCTGGCAACAGTATGGCCTGCCCGGAGAGCTACTCAATGGCCTGCGTCCATCGGGCGTTATCCTTACCCTGACGATGCTGAATTTGAAACAGATCGGTGTTGATGCTCAGGGTATTGATGACTTTTTCCATACGCAGGCTGTCCGTGATGGTAAACCTGTTGCTGGCCTGGAAACGGTCGATCAGCAGATCAGTTTTCTAGGGGCTATGGGTGAGGGTGATGAAGAACGTTTCATAGCGATGTCGCTGGATGAGCTGGAGGAATCTGCGGGATTTCTTGATGAGCTGATTAGTGCCTGGCGTCGAGGCAGTCTGGTCGATCTGGATCGCCTGATGGTGGCGGATATGCGCCGTGATTTTCCTGAGCAATACAACATTCTGTTGGCTGACCGGAATCAAGCCTGGCTACCTCAGATCGAGGTAATGTTAGAAGATCGCCCGGTTGAGTTTGTCTTGGTAGGCAGTGGCCACCTGGCTGGAGAGGATGGCCTGTTGCGACAGTTAAAACAGCGTGGCTACCGGATTGAATTACTGAATTGATAAGCGTAAGCGATCGGTCAGCTGGCTAGTTGTAGTCGCTGGCTGTCTCCCAGTAGTTCTAATAGCTGTAGTTTACCTTTCGGATCTTTACGGGTGACTACCTGTCCGGCTTTAGGGAAATGGGTATCGCGCAATCGTGACAGCCAGAAGCGCAATGCGGCTACCTGTAGCATCGTGCTGAAGCTTTTCTGCTCATCACTATTCAAAGGACGGACGCTTTGATAACTGTCTAGTATCAGCAGTGCTTTATTGAAGTCATACTGTGCGGCTGATTCATCGTAGCACCAGGCGTTCAGTGTGACACAGAGATCATAAAGATAGGGCGCTGAACAGGCGTGGTAGAAATCGATCAAACCACAGAGTTGATCACCTTCAAACAGAGCGTTGTCTGGAAACAAGTCTGCGTGAACAGGCCCGCTTGGAAGGGTTCCCCAGGGAATGTTTCCGGCATCCAATAGATTATGCTGCAGGGTCTGCTTTTCGCTTTCAGACAGCTGGGGCATTAACTTAGCACCAAGCTCAGTACACCACTGATGAATATGTACATATTTGTCACTGTTAAGTTGTTCTGAGATTTGGTGCATCCGCGCCAGTGTTAGTCCGATTACACTGGCCTGTTGATCAGAAGGGGCCTTCAATGGGCTGCCTGCCAGACGTGACATCAGCACGGCGGGACGATCGTTAAGTTGCCCGTATAGATCGTTATTTTCCATATGTATCGGTTTGGCGCAGGCAACACCCTGTTGAGACAGCTGTTCTATGTAATCAAGAATAAAAGGTAGCTGGCTGATATCAACGGACTCAACCAGTGTCAGAACATATTCGCCCGCACTAGTCGTAACAAAATAGTTAGTGTTTTCCACCCCGGCTTCGATGCCTTGAAAACCGATCAGCTCACCTACGGCGTAGTGCTGTAGGTACTTTTCTAATTGTGCTTTGGTTACCGGGGTGTAAACAGACATCGGTCCGCTCCTATTTTCAGATGGCGGTCATGGACGCGCCTGTTGCTCAGTGGTTATCGTTTATGCAAGCGCTTCATCAGAAACTTGATCCAGTCCTTTAGCTTGCAGGTCAGCATGGTAAGAAGAGCGAACCATCGGGCCACTAGCAACATTTTTAAAACCAAGTTGGTAGCCGATCTGTTCGTACTCTTTAAACTCTTCTGGCGTGACGTAACGTTCCACCGCCAGATGGTGTTTGGATGGCTGAAGGTACTGTCCGATAGTGATCATATCTACGTCATTGGCCCGCAGATCTTTCATTACCTTGGTAACCTCTTCTAGCGTCTCGCCTAGTCCCACCATAATGCCGGACTTTGTATCTACCTGAGGGTGCAACTGCTTGAATCGGTATAAGAGATTCAATGACCAGTGATAATCAGCCCCTGGGCGAACCTTGCTATACAGGGAAGGAACTGTTTCCAGATTGTGGTTCAGAACATCCGGTAGCTGCTCAGATAGTTGTTCTAATGCAACATCCATGCGACCACGAAAGTCTGGTACCAGAATCTCAATCTTTAGGTCCTTATTCAGCTCCCTGGCTTCCTTAACGCACTCAGCAAAATGCGCTGCACCGCCATCCTTAAGGTCATCACGATCGACTGAAGTAATGACGACATAACGCAAACCTAACTGAGCGATATTGCGGGCCACATTTTTCGGTTCGTCAGGATCAAGGGTCATCGGGCGGCCGTGTGCAACATCGCAGAAAGGGCAGCGACGGGTGCAGATTGCGCCCATGATCATCAGGGTGGCTGTTTTGTTGCTAAAGCACTCAGCCAGGTTAGGGCAAGAGGCTTCTTCACATACCGTATGCAGTTTCAGGTCGCGTAGCTGTTTCTTGACCTTTTTTACGTTGGCATTGGAGCGTGGGTCGATACGGATCCATTCCGGTTTGCGTAATCGTTCCCGGGACGGGTCCGGTTTTTCCCGCAGACGGGACATTTTCGATTCACCTTTCAGCTCTTTTAATGGAATCATCTCCATCAGGGCCACCTCCAGATCAGTGTAAGTCAGTAAAAAAGAAAGAGCCGGTTATCTCCTGAAGAGTCTTTAACCGGCTCATTAGCACTACGGATACAGGATCGGGCTAGCCAGATCCTGAGTATTAAACCCTAAGGAATTAACCCCGGTAGTAGCGTTGCTCGATGAACGGTGCTTTGGATACAACCATCGGCATCTGTTTACCGCGAACAACAGCATATACTTCGGTTTCGAGTACAGCATACTCAGTTGCGACATATCCCATCGCAACTGGGACGCCTAGTGTTGGGCCAAAGCTGCCGCTGGTTACTTCGCCGATTTTTACGCCATCCGCATTGACCAGTTCAGCGCCTTCTCGAATGGGAGCTTTACCTTGAGCGATCAGACCGACACGCTTGCGGGTATAGTTCTTGTTAGCGATCTGATCAAAGATTTTATCAGCACCAGGGAAGCCACCGGCACGCTCGCCATCGGCGCGACGGTTCTTGCTGATAGCCCAGATCAGGCTGCCTTCGATCGGGGTAGTGGTCGGATCAAGATCATGTCCGTAGAGGCATAAGCCAGATTCCAGACGCAGTGAGTCACGCGCGCCAAGGCCAATAAATTCAATTTCAGGCTGCTCGATGAACAAGCGGCATAGACGCTCGGTTTCAGCAGAAGGCATTGAAATTTCGTAGCCATCTTCGCCGGTGTAACCCGAGCGGCTGACAAAACATTCAACGCCGTCGATTTTGATGTGACGGGAATCCATGAATACCAGGTCATTAACTTCAGGGCAGATGCGGGATAGTGCCAGGGCCGCTTCAGGGCCTTGTAGGGCAACCAGTGCACGGTCATCCATCACTTCAAGCTCAACGCCTTCACTCAGGTTGGTACGCATATGAGCGATGTCCTGCTCTTTACAGGCAGCGTTTACAACAACGTACAGATGGTCACCATAGTTAGTGACCATCAGGTCATCCATGATGCCGCCGTTCTCGTTAGTGAACAATGCATAACGTTGCTTGCCCGCTGGCAGCCCGATAATGTCGACTGGAACCAGCTTTTCTAGTTCTGCTGCAGCGTTAGCACCCGTTAGTTTCACCTGGCCCATGTGAGATACATCAAACAGACCGGCATGATCACGGGTATGAAGGTGCTCTTTTTTAACGCCCAGAGGGTACTGAACAGGCATTTCAAAGCCTGCAAAAGGCACCATCTTGCCACCAAGTTCAACGTGCAGGTCGTAGAGGGGGGTTTTGTTCAGTTCAGACATGGGTTTCTCCATCGTTTCTGGCGGTATTATTCACCGCTGTATATGTTGCTAGAGGGACAGTTCTAAATAGCCGGTTAAACCAGGCCTTTTTTAAAACTAATAGTCCCGATAGATTGTGGAAAAAGCTCTGTATGCAGCAGCAACCTTTTCGACAAACAATCACTGAGATAGGTATTAAAATAGAAGTATAGGAAAGGTACCCGAACAGAACCACAAAGCGTCCGGATACCTTTATTTCAAGCTAAATCAGAATTAACCGATAAAGGTTACTTTGACTCTGCGTTGCCTTTTGTATCAACAGGGGCACCGTTACGGGCAAAGAACTCTTTGGTTAGTTTGAATACCACAGGGCTCAGTAGAGCCAGTGCAATCAGGTTAGGAATAGCCATCATTGCGTTCAGGGTATCTGCCAACAGCCAGATGAAGTCGAGACTTACACCTGCGCCTACTGGTACAGCGAGGATCCACAATACGCGGTAAGGGGTGATAGCTTTAACGCCGAACAGGAACTCAATACAACGCTCACCGTAGAAAGACCAGCCGATGATAGTAGTGAAGGCAAAGATTGCCAGAGAAATTGTAACTACATAGTTACCCAGACCCGGCAGGGCATTTGCAAATGCAGCAGAGGTTAGCGCTGCACCGGATACACCAGAGGTCCATTCACCAGAAGTAATGATGACCAGGCCAGTGATAGAACAGATGATCAGGGTATCGATGAACGTACCCAGCATAGCTACCAGTCCCTGACGGACAGGATCTTTAGTTTGTGCTGCCGCGTGAGCGATAGGCGCAGAACCCAGACCTGCTTCGTTAGAGAAAACACCACGTGCGACACCGAAGCGAATAGCCATCCATACAGCGGCACCAGCAAAACCACCTTCAGCAGCAGTACCTGTGAAAGCGTGGGTGAATACCAGATCG
Organism: Amphritea sp.; assembly: GCA_018067325.1. Taxonomy (GTDB): domain Bacteria; phylum Pseudomonadota; class Gammaproteobacteria; order Pseudomonadales; family Balneatricaceae; genus Amphritea. Next base: position 990 of record JAGPUU010000354.1, on the reverse strand, counting down.
AGGGCAGCAGGGATAGCGTCAGCATTAATTGCCAGAACAACTAAACCAGCAGTCAGGTAGGCGATAGCCATCAGCGGAACCAGAGCGCCGGCAACGTGACCGATACGCTTGATACCACCAATCAGAACCGCACCAACCAAAACCATCATGACCACGCCGGTTATCCAAACGTCAACACCGAATGTAGACTGTACAACGTCAGCTACGGAGTTAGACTGAACTGTGTTACCAATTCCGAATGCTGCTACAGCACCGAAGATAGCGAACATCGTACCCAGCCAGGCCCATTTAGTGCCCAGACCGTTTTTGATGTAGTACATCGGGCCACCAACATGGTTGCCTTCTTCATCAACTTCACGGTATTTCACAGCCAGAACGGCTTCAGAGTACTTGGTAGCCATACCTACCAGTGCAGTACACCACATCCAGAACAGAGCACCAGGACCACCCAGGAATACAGCCGTAGCCACACCCGCGATGTTACCAGTACCTATTGTTGCAGACAGTGATGTCATTAGAGCGTTGAAGGGTGAAATTTCACCTTCTTTTTCTTCGCCTTCTTTAGTGCTGCGACCTTCAAACAGAAGCTTGAAACCTGTGCCTATCTTCAAGAGAGGCATTAGGCGCAGGCCTAACATCAGGAACAGACCAACACCAAGGATGAGAACGAGCATTAACGGGCCCCAAACAATGCCGTTAATTTCGCCAATAATAGTGGTTAACGCTTCCATAAACGTAGACTCCCAGAGGGTTTTTTATTGTTATTGCCGATCACTTCATAGGGTTGAGAGATCGACTTATAGTTTGGAAATTCCAGTGGATAGATGATCCACCCTGATAAACCAGTTCCTTCTAATTCCATTAAATGGGTATTTGAAGAAACAGTTGATCAACGAGGGAATATATTTCCAATAGGAAACAAAGCTAGTCGATAAGGAAACTCATTGCAATAAAAAAATGCGCTTACCGGCAAGAAAATGTCGCACTGAA
>JAGPUU010000340.1 GCA_018067325.1 Amphritea sp. | reverse complement strand
CATCCAGATTGCGAATACTGATAGCTGACATGATTAACCTTCCTCTTTGGAGCCAGGGGCTTTAAAGATACGATCCAGGATGATCGCGACCAGTACTATTGCCAGACCCGCTTCGAAACCCTGAGAGATATTGACAGTGTTTAGTGCCCGGATAACCGGTTTTCCAAGTCCGTCAGCGCCCACGAGGGCGGCAATGACGACCATTGATAACGACAGCATGATGCATTGGGTGATGCCGGCCATAATGCTAGGCATCGCGGCGGGTAGTTCCACTTTAAAGAGCAGCTTCATCGGTGTTGCGCCAAACGCTTTGCCGGCTTCTATAAGGTTTTCCGGTACTTTGCTGATGCCCAGATAGGTCAGGCGGATAGGCGCTGCGATCGCAAATATAATGGTAGAGATCAGGCCCGGTACAACGCCCAGACCAAAGAGCACCAGAGTTGGAATCAGATAAACAAAGGTAGGTATGGTTTGCATCATATCCAATACCGGTCGTAGGTAAGTGTAAATTCTGGGTTTATGTGCCGCCAGAATACCGATCGGAATTCCGAAAAGTACTGATATGGTCGTTGCTGTCAGAACCAATACAAAGGTTTCCAGCATCTCCTGCCAGTATCCCAGATTCAAAATCAGTAGCAGGGCAGCTACGACAAAGATGACTAAGGGAATGCTACGGTGTAATGCCCAGGCGAGGGCCGCAGTCAATATCATCGGGACATAGGGAGGGAACCACTGGAAAATGTCCACAATAAAGAGAATCAGCCACTCCAGAGATATTGAAATGGTATCGAAGAAGCCTGCAGCATTAAATGTCAGCCAGTCGACGAAAGCTTCCATCCAGCTACCCAGAGGGATTTTATGTTCTGTAATCCAGTTCATACGACAGCCTTTATTTACAGTTAGACAGCCAGTATTCAACAGAGAGGGAGAATACTGGCAGTGAACAGGCTTGATATCAGAGTTCTTTCTCAGAACTCATTATCAGAGTGGTTTATTAAAGCTCTAGGTGCGCGCGAACGGCGGAAAGGGCATCGCCACCGTCCAGGGTAGTGACACCATCCAACCAGCTGTTAAGGGCCTCTGGGTGAGTCTTTAACCAGGCACGGGCAGCGGCATCGGGTTTCATTCCATCGTCCAGAATAGCCCCCATGATCTTGTTTTCCATCTCCAGAGTGAAAGACAGGTTCTTTAGCAGTTGTCCCATATTAGGGCACTCTTGGGAGTAGCCTTGGCGTACGTTGGTATGCACACTGGCGCCGCCATAGTTGGGGCCGAAAAAGTCGTCGCCGCCCGACAGGTATTCCATCTCAATGTTTGAATTCATAGGGTGAGGAGCCCAGCCCAGGAAAACAACCCACTGGTCACGTTTAGCAGCTCGGCCAACCTGTGAAATCATGCCTGCTTCACTGGACTCAACCAACTTGAAGCCTTTCAGACCAAAAGCATCATCGTCCATCATGCTCTGAATCAATCGGTTACCATCGTTGCCTGGTTCAATACCGTATACCCGGCCTTTCAGTTTATCTTTGAACTTTGTGATATCTGCGAAGCTTTTCAGACCCGCGTCATAGACGTATTTTGGAACGGCCAGGGTATATTTTGCACCTTCAAGATTGGCACGAACCGTTTCAACGGTGCCTGCTTCACGGTATTTAGCGATATCTGCTTCCATGGTTGGCATCCAGTTACCCAGAAATACATCGATGTCAGCATTGGCCAGAGAAGTATAGGTTACCGGTACAGACAGTAGTTGGGTTGATGGCTTATAACCCAGACCTGAAACGATCTCACTGGTCACAGCAGTGGTGGCGGTAATGTCGGTCCAGCCCACATCGGAGAAACGAACGTTGTCACATTGTCCGGCAAAGGCACTTGATGTGGCGAAAATGGTTGCTGCGGCAAGGCCTAACACTTTTCCAGTGTTCTTAAGTAGAGGCATTGCTGGGCTGATCTTTTTACGTTGTGTACTCATTGGTCTGTACCCTTTTATAAGTAATAAAGTGTGCTATTTTTTTTCTTATTCAGTTCTCTATTCAACGCTGCATCTGTGCAGGCGGAGCAGGGCCTCAGCCTGTCTCTTTAGTTGTTATGTCAGTAATAAATGGTCTTTTTGCTGTGCCCAGGCGTTGCCTTGACTGCCATTGCTCATCGATCCAGCTATCAACCTTTGTCACTGCTAAAGGCTGATTGTTGAGAATTATGTCTGCAGCTTTTTCTGCCACCATAATGGTTGGCGCGTTGAGGTTTCCGTTGGGTATGGTTGGGAAGATGGATGAATCGACCACTCGAAGTGCTTCGATACCCCGTACCCGACACTGACTGTCCAATACCGCCATGGGGTCGTTATCAGCTCCCATCTTGCAAGTACATGATGGATGGTAGGCGCTTTCGACGTTTTCCTTCACCCATTGGTCAATGTCTGCATCGGAGGTGATCTGAATGCCGGGCTGAATTTCATCGCCCCGGTATGTATCCATCGCGGGCTGGTTCAGCAGTTCACGGGTCAGGCGAATAGTGTCGCGCCAATCCTGTTTATCCTGCTCGGTGCTGATGTAATTAAACAGGATGCCTGGTTTCGCTTTAGGGTCTGCCGATTTGATCCATATGCGACCGCGACTTTCCGGTTTGTTGGGGCCGACATGTACCTGAAAACCGTGGCCTTCTATGGCTTTACCACCGTCGTAGCGCATCGCTGCAGGTAGAAAGTGGTACTGTATATTTGGCCATTTGAGTCCGGCTCTTGAACGGATAAAGCCGCAGGACTCAAAGTGATTGGTAGACCCCAGCCCATCTTTAAACAGCATCCAGCGTGTGCCGATCAGTCCTTTACTGATCAGGTCGAGTTTGCCGTTCAGTGTGATCGCCTGCTTACAGTGGTACTGAAAATAGACTTCAAGATGGTCCTGCAGGTTTTCGCCAACGCCTGGCAGATTGTGCACGACATTGACGCCGGCATTTTGTAGTACTTTTTCCGGCCCGATACCGGACAGCTGAAGTAGTTGCGGCGAACCGACTGATCCGGCAGTAAGAATGACTTCTTTAATCGCCGCTACCTCAGTAATGTTACCGTTCTTTTCATACTCGATACCGATAGCACGCTTGCCATCCATTACAACTTTTCGGGTCAGTACACCGCTGATCAGTTTAAGATTACTGCGCTTCATTGCGTCACGAAGGTACGCATTAGAGGTGGATGACCGCACGCCTTTTTTGACGGTCATGTGCATCGCTCCAAAGCCTTCCTGCTGGTAGCCGTTGTAATCATCGGTGGTCGGGTAACCCGCATCTTCACCCGCATTAATAAAGGCCTGATAGAGCGGGTTGAGGGTCATATCGTTGCCACCGCAGGTGCCAAGTGGTCCGGTTCCACCGCGATACTGATTGCCGCCTTTATCCCAGCTTTCCGCTTTTTTGAAATAGGGTAGGCACTGTTGATAGCCCCAGCCTTTGGCACCGTGCTCCTCCCATTCATCAAAATCACAGGCATGGCCACGAACGTAAACCATGCCATTAATTGATGAACCGCCGCCCAATACCTTACCCCGTGGACAGTGCATAGAACGGCCGTCCAGGAAGGGCTCATTTTCTGTGTGAAACTGCCAGGCGTATTTCGGTGTATTCATTGGGTAGGAAAGGGCGGTGGGCATCTGGATAAAAATGCTTTTATCGCTGCCGCCGGCCTCAAGGAGCAGTACGCTGTGTTTACCATCCTCAGTTAATCGGTTGGCCAGAACACAGCCAGCAGAACCTGCGCCAACAATGATGTAATCGTACTGTTTTTTATTCGTCATACTACTACCGCTAATAAATGTGCTGGAATAACTGGCCGTATCGCAGTGCCTATAAATCTAATTGCAGTGGCCATAATGTTGATTCTTTAATGAGCCGTTACTCGTAAGGACACTCAACATCCCCCAGTTCGACGTATACACTTTTTACCTGGGTGTAGTGATTCAGTGTTTCAATACCATTCTCTCTGCCAACACCGGACTGTTTATAACCCCCAACAGGCATCTCAGCAGGGGAGGCGCCCCAGGTGTTGATCCAGCAGATACCGGCCTGAAGGCGGGCGATGACTCTATGAGCACGGGAAAAATCGGTTGAGAAAACGCCTGCTGCCAGTCCGAATTCGGTACCGTTAGCCCGCTGTATTACTTCCTCTTCATCGGTGAAGCGTAGAATCGACATCACCGGCCCGAAGATCTCTTCTTTGACGTTTGGCATGTCGTCGGTGCAATCGGCGAATACGGTCGGCATAACAAAATTGCCTTTATCCAGTCCATTTTCTACTGCACGTTCTCCACCGCACACTAAACGCGCCCCGGCCTCTTTTGCGGCTTCTATATAACCCAGGACTTTTTCCATATGATCGGTGGAGATCAGAGCGCCAACCTGAGTGTTCAGATCAGTTGGGTCACCTATAATCATCCGATCGGTACGTTCAGCTACTTGGCGGATAAACTCATCGTAGATACTGTCATGAACGAAAACTCGGGTACCGTTAGTACAAACTTCACCCTGGGTGTAGAAGTTAGCCAGCAGGGCACCGGCAACAGCATTTTCAACATT
>JAGPUU010000335.1 GCA_018067325.1 Amphritea sp. | reverse complement strand
TACTGAAACCTATCAGTTCCGTAATGAGAACCGTCGTCCTAATAAAGGTACGCTGGAAAAAGATATTATTATTACCGGCTCCAGTGTTTCTAATGCTCAGTCATCCTTTGATGATACAGGCCAGCCGCAGGTCAATATTTCGCTGGATGCCAAGGGCGGTCAGATGATGAACCGTACTACCCGTAACGCGATTCAGCGTCGGATGGCGGTACTGTTTGTCGAGCACAAGAGCCGCACCCTTTACGAAACTATTGATGGTGAACAGGTCGCTAAGCGGATTCCTTATGTAGAGAAGCGCATTATCTCTCTGGCGACGATTCAGAGCGTACTGGGTGCCAGCTTCCGTATTACCGGTCTGGACAGTGCGACTGAATCTTCTGAATTAGCACTGTTGCTTCGATCGGGTGCTTTGGCTGCGCCGATCTACTTTGTCGAAGAGCGCACCGTTGGGCCAAGCCTGGGTGAGCAAAATATTGCAATGGGTGTGTTCTCAGTACAGATTGGTTTTGCTCTGGTGCTGTTGTTCATGCTGGTTTACTACCGAGTGTTTGGTATCTTGGCGAATATCGCGTTGACGCTTAACCTGGTTATGCTGCTAGCGGTGATGTCGATGTTGTCGGCCACGCTAACCTTGCCGGGTATTGCCGGTATTGTGCTGACCGTAGGTATGGCGGTAGATGCAAACGTGTTGATCTTCTCTCGAATACGGGAAGAGCTAAAGAATGGTTTGCCGGCGCAATCGGCGATAAGTGCCGGATTCGATCGAGCATTTACCACTATTTTTGATGCCAATATTACCACCTTGCTGGCGTCAGTGATTCTGTTCGCTATGGGTTCGGGGCCGGTGAAGGGCTTCGCGATTACCTTGTCGGTCGGTATTCTGACCTCCATGTTCACGGCTATTATGGTTACCCGCTTGCTGGTTAACCTGACATACGGCGGTCGTGCAGTGAAGAAACTGTCGATCTGACGGAGTAGAGTAAGATGACGACTGAAAAAATTTATAATTTTATGGGGTTGCGTAAGATCGCAACCGGACTGTCGATTGTTCTATTGCTGATTTCGATAGGCTCACTGGCGGTCAATGGTCTTAAGTTTGGCCTGGATTTTACCGGTGGCTCACTGATCGAAGTAGGCTTTGAACAAGAGCCAGATCTCAATGGCCTGCGTGATAAGCTGCAGAGTGCAGGCTACGACGATGCAATAGTGCAAACCTTTGGCTCGCCCGTTGATATTCTGATTCGTATGGGTGTCGCTCATGACCCCAAATTGGGTGATCAGGTTTTAGCGACCCTGCAAAGCGGAGAGACTCAGGAGTTGACTCTGCGCCGCAACGAATATGTCGGTGCTCAGGTTGGTGAAGAGCTGCGAGAGCAGGGCGGTCTGGGTATGCTGCTGGCACTGTTTATGGTGATGGTATATGTAGCCTTCCGTTTTCAGCTAAAATTCTCTATCGGTGCAGTAACGGCTCTGGCGCATGATGTGCTGATCGTATTGGGTTTCTTCTCTATCCTGAAGCTGGATTTTGACCTGACTGTCTTGGCGGCGCTATTAGCGGTTATCGGTTACTCGCTTAACGATACCATCGTAGTGGCTGATCGTATTCGGGAGAACTTCCGCAAGATACGTAAGAGTGATTCAATTGAGATTATGAATATCTCACTGAGTCAGACCTTGGGACGTACACTGGTGACCTCTTTTACTACCTTGTTGGTGCTGATGGCTCTGGCGGTATTTGGTGGTGAAATGATTCACGGCTTTGCTGTCGCGTTGTTGGTGGGTGTCTGTGTGGGTACCTACTCTTCTATCTATGTGGCAGCCAATGTACTGGTCATGTTGGGTATCTGTAAGGAAGACCTGATGCCACCCGAGAAGCCTGAAGGCGATGAAGTCGACGAGATGCCTTAAGTTGCATTCTTTGCTTAAAAAAAACCGGCTGATAGCCGGTTTTTTTGTATGGGCTATACTTGTTTGTCGGTGAAGAAACTTCAGATCTTTTAACTGAATATCTTCTCCGGGAAAGACTCCAGATTAGCGAGTTGTTGGAGTATAGTTACTCTAAATCTATATAACAGAAGATGCTTAATGTCTGATCCCAAAAACTTTTCTGAAGATCCCCATGCTGTCCGCGAAGCGGATAAATACGAACGTCCCATCGCTAGCCGGGAGCTGATTATGCAGCTGCTGGATGAGCAGGGTGAGCCGCTGACTCGTCCGCAGTTGGAAAAACTGCTGGATATTGGTGATGAAGATAGTTCTGAAGCACTGCGTCGCCGTCTGAGAGCGATGGAGCGGGATGGTCAGCTGATGCGCAACCGCAAGGCTCAGTATGTGTTGCTGAGTAAGCTAGACCTGGTTGCGGGCCGTATTATGGGGCATCGGGATGGCTTTGGTTTTCTGATTCCGGATGAGGCGGGAGATGATATCTTTCTTTCCGCCCGGGAGATGCGTCAGGTCTTTGATGGCGACCGGGTGCTGGTTCGAGCGACGGGTCAGGATCGTAAGGGACGTACCGAGGGAGCGATCGTTGAGGTGCTGGAACGCAAAACCCGTAAGTTGGTGGGGCGTTTTCAGGGGCAGGGTGGTTTCGGTTACATGACCCCAGAGAATCAGCGGATCACCAATGATATTCAGATAATGCCAGACCCTGATAGCGGTCTCAAATATAGGCAAGGGCAGCTGGTGGTGGTCGAGTTGATCACGCCACCTTCTAAACGAGCCAAGGCGACGGCCCGGGTTACCGAAGTGCTGGGTGATCACATGGCAGCGGGGATGGAGATTAAGGTTGCCATCCATAACTATGATATCCCCAATGAGTGGCCCGAGGGGATACGTCAGGAGGTCAGTGAATTTGGCCCTGAAGTGGAAGACTCTTCAGTTAAGAACCGTATTGATCTGAGAGAGCTAGCCTTAGTTACCATTGATGGTGAAGATGCAAAGGATTTTGATGACGCTGTTTACTGTGAGCCGAAGCGCTCCGGTGGTTGGCGTCTCTGGGTTGCTATCGCGGATGTTTCCGCTTATGTGAACCCGGCTAGTGAGTTGGATATTGAAGCCCATCGCCGGGGTAATTCTGTCTATTTCCCCGAGTTTGTGGTGCCAATGCTGCCGGAGATGCTGTCTAACGGTCTCTGCTCCCTGAATCCTGATGTTAATCGTCTGGCGATGGTGTGTGAGATGACCATCAGTGCCAGCGGTAATATGAGCGGCTATCAATTTTATGAGGCGGTAATTCGCTCAAAAGCCCGACTGACCTACACCAAGGTTGGCGCGATGCTGCAGGAGCCTGATTCTGACTTTGGTAAAGAGATGCGTCAGCAGTATTCCGGAGTGTTACCGCATATTGAACATCTGAACGATCTTTACTGTGCTTTGAAAAAAGCCAGAGAGGAGCGGGGTGCGATCGACTTTGATACCACCGAAACCCGCATTATCTTCAGTGAAGAGCGCAAGATCGAGAAGATCATTCCAGTGGTGCGCAACGATGCTCATAAGATCATTGAGGAATGCATGCTGTGTGCCAACGTGGCCACAGCGAAGATGTTGCAAAAACTGAAGCAACCGGCGCTATTCCGGGTACATGATGGGCCTAAAGAATCTAAATTAATTAATTTGCGGACCTATCTGGGGCCGTTGGGGCTAAGTCTGGGGGGCGGCGAAGAGCCGACACCACAGGATTATCAGGCGCTGACGGAGTCACTGGAAGGGCGGATGGATAAGCATGTTATCCAGATAATGATGCTGCGTTCCATGTCGCAGGCGGTATACAGTCCAGAGCATAAAGGGCACTTTGGTCTGAACTATCCTGCTTATACCCACTTTACCTCGCCAATTCGTCGCTATCCCGATCTGATTGTGCATCGGGCTATCCGTGGCCTGATTCACTCCGGCAACGAGAGTCGGCATCTGGTACGGCCTGATGATTTTCTGCCGAATAAAAAATTCCTCTATCACTACACGATGGAACAGATGGTTGAGTTGGGTGAGCACTGCTCGATGACTGAGCGTCGGGCGGATGATGCTACCCGGGATGTGATGGCCTGGTTGAAGTGTGAGTATATGCAAGATTGCGTCGGCGATGAGTTCGCTGGTGTTATCTCTG
>JAGPUU010000320.1 GCA_018067325.1 Amphritea sp. | reverse complement strand
GGAGCTATTAAGTGCTATATGAGCAAGTATGTTTTCGTCTTGAAGGTATGTCAGGCACTCTGACTGCTGGCTTAAGGTGTAGCCAGGGTTAAGAATGATATTACAGATTCGTTGAGCGACACTGCGGCGAATGTCAGGATCTGAATCATGGGTCAGAATATCTGAAAGAAGGTCGGGTGCAGCAATCTTTTCGACAGCGGCCATGCGTACTTCCACACTCTGGTCCTGGCGGGCAAGTTGGGTTAAAACGTCAAGGTGCTCAGATTTGCCGGGACTTAGCCGGTGAACTGCTTTAATACGTACGGCGGCTTTACTATGTTGCCAACGGGGTTTGAATAACTTCACAAACATTACATCGATCCTGCAATGGCCACTATATAAACTACGGTACCTGCGGCCTGAAGCCGGTATTCTACCGGCCTTTGACTGTACAGGAAAAGCCTTGACAGAAAAGAAAACTGTAAGGCTTAGCAGGCAACTCCCCCGGGGTGCTTGTCTGCCGGGCTTTACAGTGATTTTTCAGGGAAAAATATTTTTCTGTTCAGTTACGTATTTCTACTTCTCCATCCACATAAAACCAGTGGTTATCCTGTTTTCTGAAGTTTGAGCGTTCATGCAGTTCGTTTTGTTCTTCGTCTGTCTCGAAGCGAGCAATAAACTCAACGACGCCATTAAGGTCATCAGCTTGTCCGGCTTTTGTATTGAGAATCTTTAATCCGGTCCAGGTCGTAGCAATAACTTGTTCGGCAAGGAGGTCTGCATCCTCTGGATTTCGGTATTCTTCAGCGGTTGTATTTATAATATAATCTACCGCTCCCAGTGCAAAAGCGGTATATCTTGATCGCATGAGTGCTTCAGCTGTACGGGCTGGCTTATGGCCTTCTATAGCCGGTTCACAGCAGAATGAAAATGGCTTATTCGAGCCACAAGGGCAGGTAAGCGTGGTATCTTTGTGATCGTGAAGCATAGAGTCCCCGGCTAAGTTTATGATTGCTCTTTTACTGGACATTATAAGCGGCTGAAAAATTAAGCATATTGATCAAAAGCATAACCATACCGAGATAACCGGTTTTAAGGCGAACAGAATGGCTGCATCCTCTCAAAAGACTTTTTTCTGGCATGACTATGAAACCTCAGGCGCTGATACAAAGCGTGATCGACCGCTGCAGTTTGCAGGTATTCGGACGGACCAGGAACTGAATATTATTGAAGAGCCGGTGATGTTTTACTGTAAACCAGCTGAAGATCTTCTGCCCCATCCTGAGGCCTGTCTGATTACAGGTATCACTCCGCAGAAAGCGATTCAGGACGGTTATTGCGAAGCTGAGTTTATCGGGCTGGTCCATGAGCAGTTATCTCGCCCGGGTACTTGCGGTGTGGGTTACAACAGTATTCGTTTTGATGATGAAATTACCCGTCACAGCCTCTATAGAAACTTTATTGACCCCTATGGCCGAGAATATCAGAACGGCTGCTCTCGCTGGGATATTATCGATATGTTGCGGTTAACCCGAGCTCTACGTCCAGAGGGAATTGAGTGGCCCTCCTATGAAGATGGCCGACCTAGTATGCGACTGGAAGACCTGACCCGGGCAAACGGGATCGATCATGGTAATGCTCATGATGCCTTGGCCGATGTTCATGCAACGATTGCCATGGCTCGGTTAGTTAAAGAGCGACAGCCAAAACTTTATGAGTATGCTTTGAATAATCGAGACAAACGGAGTATTCAGGAGAAGCTAGACGTACTGACGATGAAGCCGGTGCTGCATATTTCTTCAATGTACCCATCTGAGTGGGGTAATACGGCAGTGGTTGCTCCCGTGGCAAATCATCCCGTTAACCGTAATGCGGTGATCGCTTTTGATTTGCGTGTAGATCCTACTGCTTTGCTTGAATTGTCTGCAGAAGAGATTCGTCGTCGTATCTATACCCGTGCTGAAGATTTAGCGGAAGGTGAGGTGCGTATTCCTCTAAAACAGATTCATATCAATAAGTCTCCGGTTATTGCGCCTGCTGGAATGCTTTCGGCAGTAGAAGCAGAGCGGTTGAATATATCCGGTGCTTTGTGTCGCACCCATCTGAAAATGCTCAGAGGTAGTCCAGACCTGAAACAGAAAATTGCAGAGGTGTTTGCAGAATCAGATTTTGCAGAAGATTTAGACCCTGATCACATGCTTTATAGTGGCGGATTCTTTGGTGATGCCGATAAAAAGAGTATGGAGCTGATCAGAAAGACAGATCCGCAGCAATTGGGGGGGCTTGAACTGGCTTTTCAAGATTCCCGACTGGAAGAGATGTTCTTGCGTTATCGTGCGAGAAACTACCCATTCAGCCTCAATGATGATGAGCGCAGTCGCTGGGAAGAGTTCCGTCATCAGCGTTTGCTGGGGCCAGAGAATGGAGGTTATCTTACGATGACTGCGTTATTCGCCAAACTAAATGAGCTATACCAGAAGCCAGAGCTAAGTGGCTCGCAAAAAGAAATATTAGAAGAATTAGCTTTGTATGCTGAAGCAATCTATCCGATGGATGAGATGCATTGATTAACCGAACTGTTTATGCAAAAACTGCTTGTCTGATCGCTTCGGTGATCAGCTTGTCAGTCTATGCTGACAGGAAAGAGGATTTGGTTAATCCAATCTCTTATGCGGTAACTGTTCCCGGTGGTTATATAGATTCACCGATCGATCCGAAAACCCTGTATGAAAATCGGCGCAGGGGTTACGTTGATAGTGAACCGATGCTAGAAATTGAGCCCGTGCTTATACCTTAATTACAGCTGCCTCCGCCCACGGTGATTTCTCACGGGGACTATGAGCCGGTAGAGCGGGTTGTCAGTGTAGAAAAGAAAGCGCCACCACTGAAAGGTGAAGATCGGGTATTTGAACAGATTGCCCGGGATGAACTGGAAATTAAATGTCTGATGGATGATGCATTAGATCAGTGTGAAGGGATCGAGATTGAAGTACCACAAGAGAATAAACCCCGCTCTCGCAGGGTAATTGATCGTCAGATTCAGACTTCAGGTACAAACTGACCCTGCTCTTTTAACAGTGCGATTTCAGGGTCACAGATCTTTTCGAGAGCTTTTGAGCTAGCCTCTTTTCGGTGTTCTTCACCAAAGGTACGCACCGTTAATCTGCGTTCTGGTAGATTCCTATAGCATTTGCGCAGGTCGGCCAACGTCAGGGAGCTAATTGCCTCGGTTAGCTGTTCCCGGCTGTCAAAGCTATGTTCATCCCGATCGATCTCTTGCCAGTAACGTTCACTTAACTCGCTCATTCGATTTTCTTTACGGTTTATTCTGGATAGAAGGCTCTCTTTATAGCGCGCTACCTGCTCATCGGTCATCTTTTCCAGTTGAGATTCCATCTGTGTGATGAACTCGTCGATATGCTTTTCTAATCCTATAGGACCAGTGTTTGGCGATTGAATGACAAAAGCCATTCCCGGTGCTTTGCGCATCGATAAAGAGGTTTCAAATACCACGTAACCCAATTGTTGCTCGGTGCGTAGCTGACTATAAAAAGGCGCTGAGAGTATCTCGCTTAGTAGTGCGTACTCTGCACGGGTTTTCGTGTCACTATTATCCGCTTGAAAGTAGACGCTGATGGCAGAGTCGTTGTGTTCTACAGGCAGTGTCTGCGTCAGATTGGATTGCTTATCTAGCAGAATAACGGGTAGGCGGCTGCGATAGCTGATAATTGGCTGAGTAGGCAGGTGTGTGCGAACGGTATTAGCCATCTGCAGTGCTTCTGTTTCTGATAGGTTGCCATGGGCAAGCATTCTTACTTCTGTTTGATCCAAAAGCAGCGGAATAAAGGTTTGTAGTGTTTCTAGATTGACACTGTTTAATGCGGTTAGCTTTTTCTCAGCGCTCCAGCTCTGCAAAAGGAGGTTGTATACTGCGCCAATTGTCTGGTTGTAGGGTTTATCTTTCAGACTGTTTTTCAATTCCTGTGCATACTTTTCTTTGATGCGAGAAAAGTTGGTCTGAGTGAAGTCTATCTGCTGCAGGCTATTCATTACCTGGCTGAGTAGTTTAGGTTGCTTATCGTTATATCCAGAGATACGAATGCTCAACCCCCGCATGTGCGGATAAACACGGGTTTTCAGGCCGGCGAGAGTCGCATCGTAAAGTGTCTCATTCAGCTGGTCTTTGACCAGTTTAGTATAGAGGGCCGTCATCACCGTATTTTCAGGAGTCAGGCTAGCTTGTTTTGATATGATCGAAACAAAAAAGTCTGTCTTTGGCAGCTGAAAAGTCTGATCCTGTTTATGCCAGAGAGAGTAACCATCCTGTTGCAGAATAAGCTCAGGTCGATTTTTTTTGCTATTTAATACTTCACTAGCAATTTGTTTTATGTTGAGGTTTTCAGCAATAAAAGGATTCAACTCTCGCATTTGAAGAGCCTGATTCTCAGCTGGATTATTCCATAGTTCACGTCGTATTGAAGCGATCGGCATAACGCTGTACTCAGCATTAAACCAGGGGTCTTTGTTATCTGTTTTAAGGTTTTGTGACTGCAGTGTAAGCAGTAAGTTATCCGGGGTCATCTGTGAAAGAATATCTTTGATCAGTTCGGGTTGGAACTTCTCTAATAGATAATCGGCACTGATAACTGAATCTGCTGGATAAAGCTGAAGGTTGCGAGACAGGTGTGCAACTTCGTGAATTGGCTGAGATTTTTCTTTGAATCTGAAGCTGATATTACTCAGTTTCTGTTCTTCCAGATACAGTGCTTCGTTAATGCCCTTTTCCTGTAGTAGCTTGATCGCTGCAAAGGTGGTTTCAATGACTTTGTCATGATTTTTAAGACCTTCATCGGTCAGGGAAAGTGACAGTGCAACCGATGATTGGTCGGGTAGATCGTTACCCCGATGGGTATTCAAACCATTTACCCAGCCTTTAGCCTTAAGTGCAGAAAAAAGACTCCCTTTACCTTCATAGCCCAGCATTGAACCGATAAAGTGCGAAGGCTTTTCCTTATAGTAATCACGGGTTGCCTGAATTGGAAATGTCAGCGTTAGTTGCTGAAGATCTTTAAGCGTTTTTATGTTTTGTTGTAATGGCAGATTCTGATATAGAGGAACCTGGGAAATAAATTGGACCGCATTGCTGTTTTTGACCGCTGCAAATTTATCTTCAATAAGATGTTTCAGCTCTAATACCGACTCCTTGCCCAGAAGGACGACGGTCATTTGGTTCGCAGAGTAGTGTTGGTTATAAAAACTGGTCAGGTCCTGTCGAAGGTTGCCATCTTCATTCGATAAGGTTTCCAGGTTGCCGACGGCAAATTGACTCATGCTGTGTTTCGGATTCATCACCCGCTTGCCTGCGGAATAGCCGCGACGACCATCGTCTCGTAATTTCGATTGGTATTCAGAATTGACTGCGTGTCTCTCCCTGTCTACGTACTTTTCTGAAAAGAGTGGGTCGATAAAAAAGTGTGAGAAACGATCCAGGGCGGGTTCTAGCTGGTCAGCTTTGATATCAAAAAAGTAGTTTGTGTTTTCAAAAGCAGTATAGGCGTTATGACTCCCACCATTATTACTGATGTACTCCTGATAACTACCAGCTTCAGGATATTTTTTAGTCCCAAGAAACAGCATGTGTTCGAGGAAGTGCGCCAAACCCAGACGACTTTCAGGATTAGCATTGGAGCCAACATTGACGTCAACTGAGGCGGCTGCTTTATCTGTTGTTGGATCGGATATAACCAGGGCTTTCATCTGGTTAGGGAGTGTGAAAGCAAGATATTGGCGATCGTCCGTGGGGCTTTTATGGACTGCCGCGTAGGTCAGTTTTGTTGTCATGAAAAGCAATAGCATTAGAACATGACGGGTGCTTTTCTTATTATATCTGTAACGCATTCACTATAGCCCCTGTGCTTGGCAGTCTCTCAGGCAGAGAGAAATTCTGTTTTGAATAACAACATAACGTCTTTTTTAACGTCTATAAAAACCAGATTTAAAACTTTAAGAAAATAGGAAAATAGCACAGCTGAAGAGCTACCAGATGAGCTTAGTTGGCTTTACGTTTTTTAGCGTTATAGCCGACATAAGCGTATAAGGATAGTTAAAAATCTCAATGCTGTCTATTTTTTGACCAGTTGTTTTGTTATATGCCTTTGAACTTTGGTTATTTAAGATCACAAGCGATTAAGTGTTCGACAAGGGGTTTGATAGTTGGTTCGATGATTTCTCTATTATTACCGGATGCTTTACAATCCTCTGTAGTAAGCTTTTGTTGTTATTACTCTTTGTTTAAAAACACTACTCAGACTTTGGGATGGATTCTATGAATCGCGAAAAGGTAATTTTTGCATTTTTTATAGTACTGGCATTAACCTTGAACTTCGGTTTCTTTCTCGGTGAGATAGAGAACCTAGCCCACCATAATGTATTTGAATTCTTCGCCGCTATTGTGGTGAGTATGATCTGTACGGTACTCAAGTTTGGTGATCGAACTCACATAGGCGCATTGATGCTGGCAACCAGTCT
>JAGPUU010000295.1 GCA_018067325.1 Amphritea sp. | reverse complement strand
GAACTTGCTAGTGCGTATTTAACTTTATCAATACTAACGATAACAAAGGGTAATCAGCATGGTTTGGCTAAAGCATGATTATGATGATATTCCGGGCACCTATGTGTTCGATGGTGAGAGAGCGCATAGCTCCTACGCTTTAAATAAGCTGTTTTACTCCTTTAATAAGGCGGAGTGCCGCGATGAGTTTAATGCCGATCCGGCTGCCTATTGCGATAAATTTTGTCTCAACGAAAATCAGAAAAAATTAGTGGTCGAACAGCAATTTCTAAATATTTTGCGCGCCGGTACCAATATTTACTATATGGCAAAATTTTGTATTCCTCGAGGTGTCTCGGTGCAAGATGCTGGTGCCGCATTCCAGGGTATTTCTGGTGATGAATTCAGAGAAAAACTGTTAAAAAAACGCGAAGATTTAGAGCAGCGCTTAGAGCGTGAAGGGGGTTATTGGAATGGCTAAAATTATCGGTGGCGTAACCACCTCACACATCCCTGCTGTGGGTAATGCTATTTCTGATGGCCTGACCCAGGATCACTACTGGAAGCGCTTCTTTGATGGTTATCAGCCTGTCAAAGATTGGCTGGCGGATAAAAAGCCTGATGTCATCATCGTTGTCTATAATGACCATGGTTTAAATTTCTTTCTGGATAAAGTGCCCACTTTTGCCATAGGTTGTGCCGATGAGTATCAAAACGCTGATGAGGGCTGGGGTTTAAAACCAACCTCACCCTTTGCCGGTGACGCAGAGTTTTCCTGGCATTTGGCTGAGTCTTTGATCAATCAAGAGTTTGATATGTGTACCTGCCAAGAAATGCTGGTAGACCACGGTTTTGTTAACCCCATGCGGGTACTGTTTGGCGACCATGAAATATGGCCGGTTAAAACTGTTCCTTTGGTTGTGAATACTGTGCAGCATCCGTTACCTAGTGCTGAGCGTTGCTATAAATTGGGCCAAGCGCTAAAGACTGCGATTGAATCCTACCCTGAAGATTTGAATGTAGTGATTGCCGGTACCGGTGGCATGTCGCACCAGTTGCAGGGCGAACGAGCTGGTATTATCGATGTTGACTATGACTTGGCTACTATGGAAAGCATAATCAATGATCCTTCTTGGTTTTATAAGCAGAGTAATGCTGAAATTATTGAGAAAGCCGGTACCGAAGGTATCGAAACTATTATGTGGCTTGTAATGCGGGGAGCACTGTCTCCAAACGTTAATGTGCTACATAAACACTACCATGCACCCATCTCAAATACCGGTGCGGGCGTGCTGCTTCTGACTGATGCGGAAGACTAAAAAGGGTTTCAGGCGGTAGAAAGGTGTTCACAAAGAAGGTTTATGTTTGGCTCTAAGCATAGATTCATGCTTTTTTAGCCCCTGCTTGCAGGGGCTTTTTTGTACCTGTTAATGCTTGATTGAGTTGTCGACAAGAGCATTGCTAAGCTTACGAATATTTCGTGCCATATCTCTTGCCAGATTAAGACTGATAATGCCGAAATCAAACGGGTAGTTTTGATGTATGAGGGCAAAAAGAGTCGAGGTTATCTCTAAAACACGGCTGTTACAGTTAGCTACGGCGTAGCCGGCATGAGGGTGAAGCGCGATCATGGCAACAAATCCTATCTCTTCACCAAAACCAATGTTGCGGGTGTTGAATTGCTGGCCAGCATGTAGTTTTACAAAACTCAAATCACCATCTAATACGACATAAAATGCGTTACCTTCGTCGCCGCTGTCAAAGACTTTTTCACCTTCACTGAGCTCAAGTATTTGACCTTCTTCAAGTACAAAATTAATGCACTCATCGGAGAGCGCTCCGAAAAGAGAACCCTGTCTCAGTATTTCCTGTGGCAGGCTGTTGTGGATAGACTCAGCAGTTATGGTTTTCATCTTTGGCCCAACACTTCACCCCTTTAAATTCATCCTAGTACAAATTCTGCAGTTTGTTGTGCAGAGTTATTACAGAAACTGTTCAATGTTCAGCGGCTTACTATCGCCAAGCCACATGACATATAGGGTGTGGTCATCCAGATCATTGCCGGTGACGGGGTGGATAAATATGCTTAGCCCGTTTCTATTAAGAATTAACCAAGGGAGTACTTCGCCGATCCGTTCGGCACTAAATGAGAGCTGACAACTCCATTCGGGGTGGGGGCCCACGAGTTTCTGGTGAACTCTGCCCATAGCGATTCCTAGTGTATGGCGGGTCTGTTCACAAAACTCTACTGCCTGGTCAAGGCTATCTGCATTGAAGTAAACATGAGCATGATAGGCTGAAATTTCTATGGGCGGCTGTGGCATAATCATTCCTGTGTTTGTCGGCAGTTGTTGATCATAGATTAAAGCGATTTCCTGAAGCAATTGTTATCGCAAAACTGAATGACACTTAGTAAAAATAGATAGGCTATAAGCGCTTATATTTGAGATCCTATACGCCTAGTTTAGAGATCAGCTGTTCGATGCAAGGCCCGGTCGATAAAGATAATAGGAAGATATGATGAATAAGACCCATGCGCAGATATCACTAACACTGGATGCTGCTCTGGTGATTGCTAAGGCCGCAATCAGTAAAGGAAATGAGCTGGGCATTAAAATGAACGCAGTGGTGGTCGATACTGCGGGTAACCGGTTGGTTTCATTGCGAGAGCCCGGTGCGCCAATGCCAGCGATGGACTTTGCTGAGAAGAAAGCTTACACCGCAGCAAACTTTAAGTTACCGACAGAGAGATGGACAGAAGTGCTTGAGGGCCGGCCCATTGTGGCTAATGGTCTGGCGCAACATGAAAAAGTAGCATTGTTTGGTGGTGGTTTACCTGTTGTGGTTGAAGGGGCTGTTGTCGGTGCAATCGGCGTTTCAGGGGGCAAAGTGCCCGATGATATTCAGTGCGCAGAAGCGGGCCTTGACGCGCTTAATGGGCTTACTTAAAACAGGATTTTCTTGTGCTAAGTTGGCTCAGTCGCTTTAAAAAAGAAGAGATCAAAAAACTGATTGTGATCGATATCGGTTACAACAGCCATCATTTGTCTAAAGCTCTGCTTGAGATCGGTCATTACCAGATCGTCGCTTATATCGACGAGGAGCCCTGGAATCACTTGAACCTAATGAATGGTGCGAAAATTCATTATCCCAGTGAGCTGTTAGCACTGGCAGAAAAGAATGATGTTGATGGAGTATTGAAATTTGAAGGTGAGGGATGGCAACCGGATGACGATTGTTTAGCGGCACTCGCTCATCTGAATATTGGGTATATGGCGTTGTTAAAAGATCTTAACATTGATGAACAGATAAATTCTGTCGTTCAACGACTATCTTCTGGTGGCTAAAAACAACTGACTCGTTTAGCGGTGAGCCAGTGGGCCTGGGATGAATTTAGGTAGTTCAGCAGAAAAAAGGCTGATTAGTTTTTTTGAAGCGTTAGACAGAATCTCTTTTAGGTAAGCAGCGCGTGCTATATTAGCTTCTTCAACAATTGCATTCAGGTCGTAGTTTATAAACTCGGCGTCGTAGTTGGTCTTAGGCATGGTTATGTTCCTTTGAATATTGATGATGGTGGGGATTTTAGATCTTCACCTAAGTTGTAACAAGCGAGTAATTTTTCCTTAATTGATTAGAAAATTTCATCATATGTGAACGCGAGCTTTCTTTAGCGCATGTGCTAATTAAGATTCCTAATAGTGCCGACTCATCGAATTATTCTATAGCGAAAAACATATGTGAATTCGTTTACTGTGTTTTGACTCTCTATAATCAACGCGCTTATCTGCTCAACTTGTTTTTTCATACGGATTTATCTTAGTGACACGAATACTGCGAAAATTTTTTCTCCCCGTGATCTGTCCATCGGCAATTGTCTCAACAATTCATCAGGCACTGTTGGTGGTTTTGCCGTTGTATGTACTGGCTATCGGCGGAACCCTGGCTGAGTCAGCAATGATTATCGGTTTGAAGGGCGTCGGGATGATGATTGCAGATCTGCCTGCCGGTTTGTTGGTGGCTCGGTTTGGCGATAAACGGATTATGCTGGGTGCGGCAGTGGGCTCATCGGTTGCGTTGGCACTGATGGCTTTGTTCCCGGTGATGCCCGTATTAACGGCGGCAGCACTGTTACTTGGCTTTGCTCATGGCAGTTGGTTGGTGGGGCGTATTTCGTTTGTCACTGATGCGGCAGCACCGGGTGAGCGGGGCAGAGTGATGTCACTGTCCGCTGGAACTATCAGGCTTGGTAATGTCATAGGTCCGTTGCTGGCGGGTATCTTGATTGCTGCTCAGGGCTACCAGGTAACACTGGCAGTGTTCACAATCAGTTCTTTGCTGGTGGTTTTGTTTGTCTTTTTATGGGTGCCCTATACCCAGTCTCATGGGCAAGACAGTCACAGTGTGCTGGCTCTGCGTGATGCGCTCGTCGACAACCGTAAAGTCTTTCTGACAGCCGGAGTAGCGTCATTAGCGTTGATGCTGGTACGTGCCTCCAGAGCGTTGCTGCTGCCATTAACAGGCGCTGCGCTGATGCTGGATGCAACCAGTATCGGTATCGCTATCTCGATTGGGGCGGTGATTGATACGCTATTGTTTTATCCTGCAGGCAGTCTGATGGATCGCATGGGTCGTAAGCCGATGTTCGTTGCTAGTCTGCTCTCCCTAGGTTTGAGTATTAGCTTGCTACCTCTGGCAGAAGGACTATGGAGCCTGATTTTGATCGCTTCATTAATGGGGCTTGGAAACGGTGTATCAGCCGGTGTCATTATGACGGTGGGGTCAGACCTTGCCCCCAGAATGAACCGGGGTGGTTTTATCGGTATCTGGCGCTTATTGTCGGATGTAGGCTCAACTTCCGGTCCGCTGATTATTGGTTTGGTTGTTAAGCTATCAGGCCTTGCAATGGCGACTTACAGTATAGGTTTGCTTGGCCTGCTGGGTGGCGTTTTCGTTGTTAAAGCGGTGACTGAAACTCATCGAACGCTCGTCGATTCAGAAAAACCGGATTGAGTTAGTCCGTCATAGCTATAGTTTTTCTTTCTTGGCGAGCTTATGTCGGTCTTCGGTCATGCCGTGCTGCCAGTAGCTACTGATATACATATTACCTTTTTCGATTGGCGGCTTAGTTTTGATATGACAGCGGGCTTTAAGAACTTCTTCGAGTTCAGCTGCTATCCAGATGGAGGGGTGACCCTTAATCCAAGCTAGCTCAAGAATTGCATCGCTGAACTTCTTCAGATCACCGGGATGAGGATTGATCACCCAGATCACTTCGAGGGCTTTGGGTAGACTAGCAACATCCAGGGCTGCTTTATCCTCATCAGTCATTATCTCCAGAATCAGATAACCATGGGCATCTTCAGGCAATAATTTAAGGTTGTTTCGAATAGCTGGCATCGCTGTCATGTCGCCAGCAAGTAGAAACCAATCCGCAGGTAATGTTATTTTTTTACCCGGTCCAGGTCCGCTAATGTTGAGGGTATCCCCAGGTGTCGCGATATCGGCCCAGGCTGAGGCGGGACCGCCATCAGCATGGATGACAAAGTCCAGATCCATACTCTGGTTATCATAATCAATGTGGCTGATCGTATAGGTACGTAAGCTCGGCTTTGGTTGGTTTTCCTGTGTGAAAATCAACTTAACGTAGCTGCCTGCGGCATTTTCAGGATACTCAGCGATACCTTTACCCGACAGTGTTATGCGGCGCATATTGGGACTGATTAAGCGTGTCGCGGTGACTGTAAATTCATTGGGCGTGGGTTTGGCCATTTGAGCTCCAGAGGGTGATAACAACTTATCAAAGAACGATACCATTTATGTCAGTTAATCTAAATAGTTGACTTTAATGGTCGGGTATTTGTTGATGTTATGAGCGTTACTATGTTGTCGAGGGAGGTGGATATTATGCCGTCTGTCTGGATCGTTATCGGATAATAAAAAGGCCTCAGAATCGAGGCCTTTGACATTGATACATAACGTACTGAATCAATGAGGGATATGGGTGTTTGGCGCCACCTACCAGTAAGGTTACCGGATTTATTTATTCCAGTAGAGTCGCATTGGGTTATCAATTAGCAGCGCCTGTTGCAGCGCTGCGGTGGGTGCGATCATTGGAATAACATCAACCAGTTTGCCATCATCAGGTACATGAGAGTTCATGTTTGGATGCGGCCAGTCAGTTCCCCATAGTACGCGCTCAGGGAACTTCTCAACCAGGGTGCGGGCAAAAGGAACAACATCACTATAGTCAGGCGCTTGAAGCGTTAATCGCTCAGGACAGCTGACTTTGGTCCATACGTTCGGGTTTTCAGCCATAAGATTGATGAAACGCTGGAAGTCTTCGTGTTCAACGCCATTGGCAACATCCGGACGCCCCATGTGATCAACAACAATGGTGGTATCCAGTTGTTTCAGGAAAGGGATAAGCTCTTCTAGATCCGGTGCTTCGAAGTAGACAACGATATGCCAGTCCAGCTGTTTGATCTTTTCTGCTACGCTGAGGAAAACCTCTTTTGGCGTCGAGTCCACCAGACGTTTAACGAAGTTAAAGCGTACGGCCCGTATGCCGGCTTGGTGCATCTCTTTAAGTTCTTCCATGCTGATGGCAGGATCAACAACCGCTACGCCACGGGCGAGTTCGCCCGCTGTGTTAAGTGCATCCAGCAGGGCGGCATTATCGGTGCCGTGACAAGACGCCTGAACGATGACATTACGCTCGAACCCGAGATGGTCACGCAGGGCGAAGAGTTGATCTTTGGATGCATCACAAGGGGTGTATTTACGTTTTGGATGGTAAGGAAATTTATCCGCTGGGCCAAATACGTGACAGTGAGCATCTACAGCACCTGCTGGCGCTTTAAATTCTGGTTTACTTGGGTTGTCATGGAATGGAAGGTAATCAGCGTCCATTTTCGTTCCTATTCTTTAGTTGGCAAAGGCTTAGTTGGCAAAAACTTCGCCATCAAACAATTTACGTGCTGTACGCAGTATTGCAGCGCTTTCAGCATCGCCCTGTTCATTTATTTTAAGAATAACGGTCATCTCACCTATCGGGTGTTCAACCGGCATTGTCTTGGTTGCACCGGCTGGGATATCTGCCAGTGCATGAGCCGGTGAGCCTGGCAAGATACAGGCAGTAGCAACACTGACTGCACCCAATACGCCGATAGAGGCGTGACAGCGGTGAGGTATGAAGGTTCGGGTTGAAATTGAACCACCCTGAGTTGCGCGGCTGACCATGGTCATTTTCGGCACAGACTTATGGGTAACATCACCGAGATTCATCATCGGGCCTGCTTGCAGGCGGATCGATTCAAGGCGTGATTTCAACGCTTCGTTTTGTTCTAGTTGTTCCCGTGTTTCAGTCCCGGATATTCCTAAGTCGTCAGCGGTCATGACGACGACAGGCATGCCGTTGTCGATACAGGTTACTGGTATGTTATCGATGATATCGACTTGATTTCCGGTGGGTAGCAAGGTGCCGCAACTTGATCCGGCGGTATCCTGAAAGGTCACTGGAATAGCACTGGCTGTTCCAGGTACACCATCAATATGGGCCTCGCCCTGATAACTGACTTTGCCATTCGGAGTGGATACCTGTTCGATGGCGATCTGGCCGGTGTTCTCCATAAAGATGACAACAGATGTTTCATCTCCGCTGGGTTCAACGAGTCCGCGTTCGATCGCAAAAGGGCCGACACCAGCGAGAATGTTGCCGCAATTCTGTGCGTCCGTGACGTTTGCCTGATCTACAAATACCTGCAGGAACAAATAGTCGACACTAACGCCTGGGCGTTCAGAACGTTTAACAAGAGCAACCTTAGAGGTGAGTGGATCGGCACCGCCGATCCCGTCGATCTGGCGTGAATCAGGTGAGCCCATCATGCTGAGCAGGAAGCTGTCGCGTTCAGCGATATCAGTCGGTAGGTCATCGGCGAGGAAGTAAGCACCTTTTGAGGTGCCTCCCCGCATCCACATGCACCGTGCTGAATCAAACATACTTCAGGCCTTTTTCTTTCAGACGGGGGCGCATGTTGTAGATATCCAGTCCCAGTTCTCCGTTAGCCATACGTACCCGCTTATCTTCTTCGCGGGCTTCGCGGGCCAGTGCTTCAGCCAGTACTTCTTCCGCTTCTTCGCGGCGTACTACGACAACACCATCATCGTCTGCGATGATGATATCCCCCGGGTTAACAATTTCATCGGCACAAGCCATTGGAATATTAACTGAACCCAGAGTTTCTTTGATGGTGCCCTGGGAGAACACATGCTTCGCCCATACGGGAAAGTTCATTTGTCGCAGGTCACGGGTATCCCGAACACCGGCATCAATAATAAGTCCTATAACGCCGCGAGAAAGGGCTGACGTAGCCAGCAGGTCGCCGAAGAAACCGAAGTTAGATGGGGAGGTTGGCGCAAACACCATGATGTCGCCAGGCTTACACTGCTCGATTGCAACGTGCATCATCCAGTTGTCACCGGCAGCACCGGAGATAGTAATCGCAGAACCGGCAATGGTTACGTCCTGCTGAATCGGGCGCAGGTGGTCCGCTAGCAGGCCACGACGCCCCTGAGCTTCATGTATTGTTGCAACACCGCACTTACCCAATGCAGTGATAACGTCGGCATCTGCCCGTTCAATATTCTGAACTACTACATTCTCTTGCATCGAGATTCTCCTTATTATTCGACGATTTTAAGTCGGCTAAATACTCGGCGGGCATTGCCTTCGAATATCATCTGTTTCTGTTCAGCTGACAGTAGCCTGTTGTTATCAATATAACGCTTGGTGTCATCGAAGTAGTGACCGGTTTCCGGATCAATACCACGAACGGCCCCGATCATCTCTGATGCAAACAGGATGTTTTCAGTTGGCACTATATCCAGCAGCAGATCGATACCTTTTTGATGATAAACACAGGTATCGAAATAGATGTTCTTCAGTGCAGAGGTCTCAAGTGGTTCATAGCCCTGATCCTGCATAAGACCGCGAAAGCGTCCCCAGTGATACGGTACAGCACCACCGCCGTGGGGAATAATGATCTTCAGGTCAGGGAAGTCTTTAAATACATCAGACATGATCAGTTGTTGGAAACCGGTGGTATCAGCCCCCAGATAATGGGAGCCAGTAGTATGGAAGCAATCGTTGCAGCTAGCGCTAACGTGAATCATCGCCGGCACGTCAAGTTCACACATCTTTTCGTATAGCGGGTAGAAAGCTTTGTCACCCAGAGATGCATCTTGCCAATGTCCGCCGGAGGGGTCTGGATTGAGGTTGCAGCCAATAAAATCCATCTCTTCAACGGTACGAACCAGTTCAGCGACTGATTTGGCAGGATCAACACCCGGAGACTGTGGTAGCTGAGCAACCGGTGCAAAGTTTTTAGGGTAGAGGTCGCAGACTCGCTTGATCAGATCGTTTTGATGCTCGGTCCAGTACTGGCTAGTGTATTCATTACCGATATGGTGGCCCATCCAGCTCGCGCGGGGTGAGAAAATAGTCAGATCAGTGCCGCGCTCTTTTTGCAATCGCAACTGGTTGTTTTCGATGCTGTCGATGATCTCGTCGTCGCTAACGACAACTTTTCCTTTTTGACCTTTAAAAGACGGGTCTTTGGCTAACGCTGCTTTTTGCTGGTCGCGATATTCGCCAACGCCAGGCGGTGTCGTAGTGTAATGCCCATGACAGTCGATAATCATCTTCGGTTCTCTCATACCTTGTTATTGTGACACTGTCTTTTATTTCCTGGGAAAGATCCTGACAAAGAAACAGAGCTGAACGACAGTAAACATACTCTAAATGTATTCTGAATTGCCTGCTCGTGGCTATTCAGTTTTTAAAGTAATGGTATTAGTTTTTGAGATAGGCTATGTTTTATTTAAGTATTTTGAAAGGATTATAATTGTGTTTGAAGTACCGAATATACGGCATCTCAGGGTTTTTCTTGAAGTTGTAGAGTGCAAAAGTATTAGTAAAGCTTCTGAGCGAGTATTCCTGTCTCAGCCTGCGATTACTCAGGCGATAGCGAAGCTGGAAGTTACTTTAGGGGCTTCACTTTTTAACCGGCGAAGTGATGGAATGTTCGTCAGTGAGTCCGGTGAAGTATTTGCGCTTCGGGTTAGCCGGGCTTTGGAAATGGTTCTGGAAGGACTCAAAAGTGTGGTTCGTTTGGGGGGTAGCAAATCCCAGCCTTCACAACTTCTACAGATGCTAACAACCACTCAGCTCAGAGCGCTAATAGCCGTATCTGAAGCTCACAACTTTAGTATCGCAGGAAGAAATCTGGGTATCTCTCAGTCCTCTCTTCATCGTGCTGCCCGTGAATTAGAATCCTTATTGGGTGTCGTACTGTTTGAGAAAACGAGTACCGGTATCAGTTCAAGTAAAGCTGCCAGAGCTCTGGCCAGAGCGAGTAAGCTGGCCTTCTCCGAGATAAGTCAGGGTCGAGATGAAGTCGATGCATTACATAACCGGGAAATCGGTCAGCTGGTTATCGGTAGTATGCCTCTGGCACGAACATCCTTGCTACCAAAAGCGATTATTGAGTTTTCCCGTAGCTTTCCGGATTTTAGAATTCGGGTCAATGATGGTCCCTATGATGATCTTCTATATCACTTGCGACATGGTGATATTGACTTGTTATTAGGTGCACTGCGCTTTCCTATACCTGCTGATGATGTGCTTCAGGAAGAGCTATTTTCTTCACCGGTGGAGATTGTTGCAAGGCCAGATCACCCGCTCTGCAGTGGTCACAATGTCTCATTAGAAACCCTACAACAATACCCCTGGGTTGTTCCGGGGAAGGGAACGCCAACCCGGGCTATTTTTGAATCGACATTCACTGACGCGGGATTAGATGTTCCTACCCGGTTGGTTGAAACCGGTTCTCAGATTCTTATTCGCTCCCTGTTGTTGGGCAGCGATCGTCTTACTATGGTGTCAGAACATCAGATTCAACATGAGCTTTCTATGGGGGTTTTCAAAACGGTTCCTTATGATGTGTCTCATGCGTATCGGCCAATAGGTGTCACTGTCAGAAGTAGCTGGAGGCCAACAGCTACGCAGTCTGTATTCATTAACCTTCTCCGTAAAACAGATAATGGAAGTGACTTCGAAGATCGGTGATAAAGTTATCTCTATGCAAAAAATGAATAGCTGTCCCGGTTTATTGATTATCCTGATTTTGTAACTGGTGTTAGCTTAATCATCAGTTTGATGTTGAATGTATATTTAATATATTAAGTTTTATTGCCGCTTTGATAAATCAGCTTGGATTGTGATCGACTGACTTAGCAGAACCAAACTGGTTAAGAATAATTGGAGAACGATAAATGAGAGTATGTATTGCCGGCGCTGCAGGCGCTTTTGGTATGAAACACCTGGAAGCGATCAATGCAATTGAAGACGCAGAGGTTGTTTCAGTTGTTGGCAGCTCTAATTTAGAGAAAATTAAAGCCTTCGCTGCTGAGCATAATATTCCTCATTACACGACGGATCTGGCGGAGAGTCTTGCCCGTGACGACGTAGATTGTGTGATTCTGGCAACGCCTACTCAGATGCACGCTGCTCAAGTAAAGCAGTGTCTTAAAGCCGGTAAGCACGTTCAGACTGAGATCCCGATGGCAGATAAGATTGAAGATGCCAAAGAGATTGTTGCTCTGCAGAAGGAGACGGGTCTGGTTGCCATGGCGGGTCATACACGTCGCTTTAACCCTAGCCATCAATGGATTCAGAATAAAGTTCAGGCGGGCGAACTCAACGTTTTACAGATGGATGTTCAAACCTATTTTTTCCGTCGTACAAATACTAATGCTAAAGGTGAAGCGCGCTCTTGGACGGATCACCTTTTGTGGCACCACGCCTGCCATACCGTAGATCTGTTCCAATACCAGACCGGTGAGACAGCGTCTCAGGTTCAGGCTATGCAAGGACCTATTCATCCGGATCTGGGTATAGCGCTGGATATGAGTGTCGGTATGAAAGTGCCAAGTGGTGCTCTCTGTACTCTTTCCTTGTCATTTAATAACGATGGTCCGTTCGGCACTTTCTTCCGCTATATCTGTGATAAGGGTACCTATGTTGCCCGCTATGATGATCTGGAAGATGGTAAAGGCAATCCGATCGACCTGTCCGGTGTGGCTGTTTCCTTTAACGGTATCGAATTACAGGATCGCGAGTTCTTTGCCGCAATCCGAGAAGGTCGTGAGCCTAATTCAAGCCTGAGACAGTGTTATCCAGCAATGGAAACGCTGGATAGCCTGGAGAAGTGCCTGGAAGCTGGTCAGTAATACAGCCGATCAAAACAAATCAGGAGAGATTGTATTCATGAATACCCGCAAACTCGGTTCCTTTGAGTGTTCGCCAATCGGTCTGGGCTGCATGAGCTTATCACACGCTTATGGTACGCCACCTTCCGAAAAGGAAGCAGAGCTAGTTCTGCTGCAAGCACTCGATCTTGGTTACAGCATGCTTGATACCGCAGCGCTTTATGGCTTCGGTAATAACGAGAGTTTGCTGGGCAAAGTTTTGAAAGGGCGTCGTAATGATTTTGTGCTGGCCAGTAAGTGCGGCATGTTCAAAAACGATGCGGGTGTTCGTGAGATTAACGGTCGTCCCGAGATGATTAAAAAGACCTGCGAAGACAGTCTTCGTCGTTTGCAGACCGATGTGATCGATCTGTATTACCTACACCGCTGGGACCGAAATGTTCCGATTGAAGAGAGTGTGGGTGCACTATCTGATCTGGTTGTAGAAGGTAAAATTCGCGAAGTGGGCTTGTCAGAAGTGTCTGCAGATACCTTGCGTAAGGCGCATAAGGTTCACCCTATCGCCGCTGTTCAGACTGAATACTCATTATGGACACGTAATGCAGAAATCGCCGTGCTGGATACCTGTCGTGAACTGGGCACAGCCTTTGTTGCCTTCAGTCCACTGGCTCGCGCTTTTCTGACGGGCAAACTACGGGATGTAAGTTTGTTTGAAGAGAAAGATATCCGTCGCGGCATGCCTCGTTTTCATGCTGAAAACTATGCAGCTAACCTGCTGTTACTGAGTCGGGTAGAAGAGGTGGCTGAAGCTGAAGATATGACATTGGCTCAGTTATCTTTGGCCTGGTTATTAGGCCGTGACGAAAATATTGTTGCGATTCCAGGAACAACGAATCTTGAGCATCTAAAAGAAAACTTCAGTGCTGTTGATAGACAACTCAGCGCCGAAGCATTTGAGCAACTTGATCAGCTTATCAATCAAAATACTGTGGTGGGTACGCGTTATAACCCAGCAACTCAGGCTGAGATAGATACTGAAGAATTTGCGTAAACAATGAAAAAAAACGGCTTTGTGTTTGTTCAATTTTAATAAAAACAAATAATTAAAATAATAAGCGATTCAAAAATTTAACTGAGGAGTTTCACATGAAAAAGCCCCTATTTTCAGCCGCAATGGCACTAACAGCTGCCATGATGATTCAGGCACCTGTACACGCTGCAGAATACACATTACGTCTGTCACATTTTTTCCCTCCTGTTGCTGGTCAGCATAAGAATATTGCCCAAGCCTGGGCTGATAAAGTCACCGCTGAGTCTGAGGGACGTATTGAGGTAGAGGTATACCCCTCGTCAACGCTGGCTAAGCCTCCGGCGCAGTACGAAGCGGTTAAAAATCGGATTGCTGATGTAAGTCTGGCAGTATTAGGTTACACAGCTAATCGCTTCCCATTGACCCAGATTGTAGAGCTGCCTGGTATAGCTAAGAATGCTTCAAACGGTTCTTGTGTCCTTCAAAGTTTGTACGATGAAGGTCTTGTAAGTGGTGAGTTCAATGATATTAAACCGTTATTCTTTTTTACTCACGGCCAAGGTCATATCCATACGACTGAAAAACTGATTAAAGAACCTGCTGACTTGAGTGGTCTGCGTATTCGACGACCTTCCACGGTTGTTGCTAATCTGCTAGAAGGGCTTGGAGCGCAACCAGTCGGTATGCCTGCGCCACAGGCTTATCAGTCAGCACAACGCGGTGTTATTGATGGCGTTACTTTCCCATGGGAAGCTGAATTGGTATTCCGTTTGAATGAATTGACGCCAAAGCACAC
>JAGPUU010000285.1 GCA_018067325.1 Amphritea sp. | reverse complement strand
GCATGCGCGGGTAGTCGTTGTTGGTGGAGGTTCACTGGGGGTTAATTTGCTCTACCACCTGACTAAGGAAGGGTGGACCGATGTAGTGCTGGTGGAAAAGGGTGAGCTGACATCGGGATCTACCTGGCATGCAGCGGGTCTTTGTCCCAATTTTAATGGTAACGTCAGTCTGGCAAAAATCCATGATTACACTATAAAGCTATACGACGAGATTATTCCTGCAGAAACCGGCTTGCCATCTACTTTCCACAAAACTGGCAGCCTGCGTCTGGGACATACTGAGATTGAAGAAGATTGGTTCCGCCAGGTAGTTAGTATGTCCAGGGTTCTGGGAGTCGAGGCCAATATCATTAGTCCGGCAGAGGCCAGGAATATTAATCCTTTGATGGAATTTGATGATTGCCGGATCATTGTCCATACACCCAATGATGGTCATGTTGATCCTACATCGGTGGTAATGCCCCTAGCCCAGTTAGCGCGGAAGAACGGAGCAGAGATCTATTTGCGCAACCGGGTGATAGACATTAATCAACTGCCCAGCGGTGAATGGGAGGTGATTACAGAGAAGGGTACTATTATTGCCGAGCACGTTGTTAATGCTGCAGGCTCTTTTGCCCCTGAGGTTGGTGGGATGGTGGGGGTCAATGTGCCGATCGTCAATCTGGAGCACCAGTACCTAGTGACCGAGCCTCACCCCGAGATTGAAAAACTCAATTTTGAACTGCCAGTTGTACGAGACTCCTGGGCCGATAGCTACTTACGTCAGGAGGGGCAAGGTTTGCTGGTTGGACCTTACGAAACTCACGGCTGCCGCCCCTGGGCGTTAAAAGGCATGGATTGGGGGTTTGACATGGAGTTGCTTACGCCTGATGTTGAGCGTTTGATGCCTTGGCTGGATAAGTGTATGAAGCGTATGCCGATCTTTCAGGATGTGGGTATTCGTACTGTAGTTAATGGTCCTATTACGCATACTCCGGACGATGTTCTGTTGGCTGGTCCGCAGGCGGGGTTGACGAATTTTTGGAATCTTTGTGGTGCGAGTATCGGTATTGCCCAAGGCGGGGTTGGCAAGTTTCTGGCGCAGTGGATAGTACACAATGAAACAGAGATCAATATGGTGTCTCTCGACAGCCGCCGTTTTGGAGACTGGGCCGATAAAGAGTACACGACGATTCGGGCGATAGAATGTTATGAACGGATGTACGCACTGACCGCTCCCAACGATGTACGCCCTCACGGCCGACCTAAACGTACCAGTCCCTTGTATCAGCTGCTAAACCTACGTGGGGCTCAGTGGGGAGTGCGTCAGGGGTTCGAAAAGCCACTCTGGTTTGCCACCGAAACGGTACGTGAAGATGAGTTGAGTTGGCGTCACAGCGCATCGTTTGATGTTGTGGGTCAGGAGTGCCGGGCGGTGCAAGAAGCTGCGGGCATTCACGATTTGTCAGGATCGGCCAAGTTCCGCGTTACAGGTAAGGAAGCCAGTGCGTTTTTAGACAATCTGTCCTGTAACAAGCTACCAGGCAAGGATGGCACTATCGGTTTGTCTCTGTTTCACGCACCTGAGGGCGGCATCATGGCTGAGCTCTCCATTACCCGCATTAACGAGCAAAGCTATTATCTATTGGGTTGTATCGGTTCGGAAAATCGGGATTTTCAATGGCTGCAGAGCCATGCCAGTGACTTTGATGTGGAAGTAAGCAATGTCACTAATGAAGTTGGGGCTTTGCTGTTGACGGGACCCAGGTCGCGGGAGATTTTACAGCACCTGACCGAGGCTGATCTGTCCAATAAGGGCTTCCCCTGGCTAGCGGCTCAGAATATTCTGATGGACGGCACTGAGACCCTGGCGATTAGGGTTTCATATGCCGGTGAGTTAGGTTGGGAGTTGCATTTGCCATCCTATCATCTTATCTCAATTTATGAGCATCTGATGGCGGTTGGAGAGCCTATGGGGTTACGTGATTTTGGCGGTTACGCCTTTAACTCAATGCGGTTAGAGAAAGCCTATCGCGCCTATGGCGCAGAGTTTACCGAGGAGGTTTCTGCGGTAGAAGCGGGCATGGAGCGTTTTATCGATACCAGTCGCGATTTCATCGGAGTAGAAGCGCTGCGCCAGCGGCAGGTGCAGGGTACTGACCAGAAACTGGCTTATCTGATTTACCAGGACAGCTTGCCTTGCGAATCAGTCGGTAACGAAGCAGTCATATATCAAGGTGAGGTGGTGGGTATTACCACTGGAGGTGCTTATGGTCACCGAATCGGTAAGAGCATCGGTTTTGCTTATATCAGGACGGCGCTCGTCAGGGATGGTGTTGAACTGATCATCGAAACACCGATGGGGGCGCGTACTGCATTGGTAAGTAGCAAGCCTGGTTATGATCCTAAAAACGAGAAACTGCGTGGATAATCAATAGGCAAAGGGTTACTTAAAAAGAACGGTCTCTATATAGCTGGGCATTCGGGACTTATATAGAGACCGGGCATAAGGTTGCTTACTTGCATGTGAATTTTGGCGTTAATGTTAAAGGTGTTTAATCAGAAGCTTGACTGAACTATAGGTGCTTATGGACTGATATAAATTCGGGCCGATAGAACGTTAATTATTTTTTCTTGGTGCGATCTTATAATCCGGGAGGAGTAATTGTGTGTATAAAAATTATTGAATGTTATTTTTCTTGAAAATTCATATCAGTAAATGTTTTTTCTGATACGACTTGTATTAAATATTACCGGTGGCAAAAATAATTTCAATGGTCCTTATATATTATTAAGGCCACTCTTTGTCCGTAATAGAAAGCTCATTTCAATACTTAGAATAAAAGGGTTTATTATGAAAACATGTTTTATTGTATCTGCTGCTCTGCTTCTGTCAGCCTCAGTTCAGGCTACAGAAGTATCTGGCACTATCGGCTTTACCAATGATTACCGCTTTCATGGAATTTCACAGTCTAGTGGCGATCCCGCTGTCCAGGGTAGCCTAGACGCTGCTTTCGATAATGGTGTTTACGTCGGAGCCTGGGGCAGTAACGTAGATTTCGGAGATGGAGATGATGCTCATCTAGAAATCGATTGGTATGCTGGTTACGGTGCTGAGATCAATGATGATATGAGCTGGGACGCCACTGTGTACTATTACACCTATCCTGGTTATTCCTTTAATGGTGAGTATGCAGAGATTGCGGTAAATCTATACTATGGCGATTTAACGCTAGGTTATGCTTATGCCAATGATTACTTCAATCTATCTGAAACCGGTCAGTATGTCGGGCTTGATTACAGCATGTCGGTTACTGAAGAAGTAAGTCTTGACCTGCACGCAGGTCACAGCTTTGGCAGTTATTGGACAGATCTGGATATTGGCGCCTACTCTGACTTTTCAGTAGGTCTGTCGGGCAGTGTGGCAGGTCTCGACCTGGCTGCGGCTTATCAGTTTAACGATATTGATGCCGGAATGGATGTCGACAGTGGTGCATTCCGAAATGACGATACGGTTGTTGTTTCGGTTTCCCGTAGTTTCTAGGCCCTTATGGGATGTTTCATGGCATCTAACCGCCCCTTCAACGGGTAGACTCCATGAAGTTGAAAAAAGGCTGCTTTTGCAGCCTTTTTATTATTAATGCATTGGGGCTTTTCAATAAATCAGTTTCCCTGAATCTAATGTTTTTTGTTATCGATAAGGACAGAAAATTAGTAACAATCAGGTGTCCGGAAAACTGAATCTAAGTAATCCTTATCTACGATAGAAAGTTTATCAGAGTCTATTAGGAAGCCTGTGAATAAGCCTTGCTCGTGCTCTGCAAGCCCTGAATTCAGTAGATGCAAGGCGAAGTCCGACACTAATGGTCATAGTCCTTTATAAGAACATCAACGCAGCAGGTGCTGGCTTTAGGGCTTACCCCGCGGGACTTTTCCGTAAGTCAGTCCCCAAAGGGAATGATAAGTGCCGTGAGGACTTACTTGTAAGCTCCTTAGGCTAACCGCTGGAATTGTCGGTTTATCTTGGCTTGTAAAAATAGAGCTGAAAATTTTTATTTGGTTGTGGGTATTTAATGTTTTTGATGGTGAAACCACTGAACTAATTGATAAGTAGGCGGGTTAAAAAGTTATCTGCCGATAATATAGGGATATTAATGACTATAAC
>JAGPUU010000271.1 GCA_018067325.1 Amphritea sp. | reverse complement strand
TTTATCAAGCTCGGTTTCCAGTGAAGCCTGTAGCGCCTCACCCGCCTTCTCTACGATCAGCACTTCAGTAATCTGATCGCTAACTTCTTCTTCACTCAGCTGACGTGGAAGGATATGCTCTTTCACCCGCAGTACTAGTGTGCGACCTGAATCCAGCTCAATCGGATCACTATTCAAACCGTCGCGGATCAACTCTGCATTGAATGCTGCTCGGATTACGCGGGCATTAGAAGTAACTTCTTCATTACCACCGGCCGCGCTGAATGGCTCAGCCCCTATGATATTCAGCTGTAACTCGTCAGCAGGCTCAATCAGATCACCGGCAGAGAATGCCAGATCAGTCAATTGACCAACTTTCTCGACATAAAGTTGTTCAACTTTATTGTCCATCTGCTCAGCAATCAGCTGGTCCTTTACCTCTTCAAATACAGGCGCTTCAGAAGCAGACATCTCTGTCAGTTTAATCAGGTGATAACCGAACGAGGTGCGAACAGGCTCTGACACGTCACCAACATTAAGCGCGTAGACCGCTGACTCAAATGGCCCATCCAGCAAGCCTTGCTGATAAACACCCAGATCACCACCCATAGGCGCTGAGCCAGGATCATCGGATTCAGTTTCTGCCAGCGTAGCAAATTCTTCACCCGCTGCCAGACGCCCAGCAAGCTCCTGAGCCTTCGCCAGAGCCGTCGCATCATCAACCTGATCAGAAACCTCAATCATGATATGAGAGACGGTACGCTGCTCTTCAGAGTCAAATACAGCCTGCATCTGTTCGAACTGCGACTGTAGCTCTACGTCATCCACTACAACTTGATTCAATAGGTCTATTTTATTGATCAGCAGGTATTCAATTGCCACCTGCTCTTCGGTCATAAACTCTTGCAGATGAGCATCATAGTAAGCACTTTTATCTTCAACGGTCAGGGATACTCCCTGTTTGTAATCATCCAGTGCTACTTGAAGGTAGGCCACATCGCGGGTCTCACGATCAAGGGCGATAATACGCTCGGCCTCTTGCTCCAGCGAGAAGCCAGACAGTAGGTAGCCGGAACGCTCGTAACCTATCAGACTTTCTTTGCGCAGCAGTTCTTTATACATCAAAGGCGATAGACCGGCATTTCGCAAAACGGCAGCATACTGATCGCGATTAAATACACCCTCTGCCTGAAAGTCCTGAGTATTAATAATCATCTGATCCAGTACCTGATCAGCAATCGCCATATCCTGACTGATCGCAGACTGCACCAAAACTTCCTGCTGAATTAGGTTATCCAGAGTCGCTTTACGAATCAGATTATCATCGAGCAAGGTCGGATCAGCATTTTCGCCCATTTGAGCTAATAGCTGTCTACGTTGCAGGTCAGCACCCTGAAGCAGATCTCGTTCACTTATTTCGACGCCGTTTACGGTCGCCGGTGCGTTGGAACTTGCAGTCAAGCTGACCAGGGATTCAACCCCGAACAGGGCAAAGGTAACTGCGATCAGGCCAACAATGACCTTCGCAACGATCCCTTTGGAGTTATCTCGGATATTCTGAAGCATATTGCCTCTGGGCCTCTAAGCTAATGTGCAAATAGAAAAAAAAAGCGCACCCCAGTCAGGATGCGCCTTTTATATGTTTGGCAATACGACGCGGCATAAGCACTAATCGTTTCCCTGAGTGTCAGCTAACCAATCTTTAGCTGATCTCACATTTGGCGGAACGGACGGGACTCGAACCCGCGACCCCCTGCGTGACAGGCAGGTATTCTAACCAACTGAACTACCGCTCCAGGTACCAGCAATCCTTACGGATCAGGCGCTAGCGTGTCTTACTTATTTACAGAGTCTTTCAGAGCCTTACCAGGCTTGAAAGTAGGCAGAGTCGCCGCAGCGATCTGGATTGGCTGACCTGTCTGAGGGTTACGACCCGTACGCGCAGCACGCTCTTTAACACCAAAAGTACCAAAACCTACCAGTGCAACAGAATCGCCACCTTGAAGAGCGCCAGAAATAGATTCCAGCGTAGCGTCAAGTGCGCGGCCTGCAGCAGCCTTTGGAATGTCCGCAGAAGCTGCGATTGCGTCGATCAGTTCAGATTTATTCACATTGTTCCCCTTATATGAATCATTTTTATATATTCTGTGCCCATGCCCAGCAAGTTCTCGGGACAATTTATACCAAGCCTGCAAATCAGGTGTCAAGCGGCTTTCAGCCTGATTTGTCACTATTCTGTGTTAATGCGGTTTTATTTGCCCCCGCTCACCTTTTGCAAGCTTTTTCTTCTCAGAAAAGCTAGCTTTTTGCTCTTCGGTTAGCGGTTCCGGACTATATTTCAGCGCGATTTGCAAGACCTCATCAATCCATTTAACCGGACGAATATCCAGATCTGCTTTGATATTGTCTGGGATTTCTTTCAGATCACGCTTATTTTCATCTGGAATAATGACCGTTTTAATCCCACCCCGATGGGCTGCCAGAAGCTTCTCTTTTAGCCCTCCGATCGGTAGAACCTGTCCCCGCAGGGTAATTTCACCGGTCATTGCCACTTCAGAACGAACTGGAATATTGGTCAGCACAGATACTAATGCAGTACACATACCAATACCAGCACTTGGGCCATCTTTCGGCGTAGCGCCTTCTGGTACGTGTATATGAATGTCGTTTTCTTCATGAAAATCAGGATTGATACCCAGAGACTCAGAACGACTTCGTACAACAGTCAACGCAGCCTGAATCGATTCCTGCATCACATCACCCAGACAACCGGTGCGAATCTGTCGTCCTTTACCCGGAACAACAGCTGATTCTATCGTCAGAATATCTCCGCCAACCGAGGTCCAAGCCAGGCCAGTAACATGACCAATACGATCCTGCTCTTCAGCCATACCAAAGCTACACTTATGCACTCCGGAATAGTGTTCAAGGTTCTCACTGTTGGCAACAATAGACGCGTTTTTATCGCCACTCAAAGCGACTTCTTTAATCACTTTACGACAGATTTTTGCAATCTCACGCTCCAGCCCACGCACGCCCGCTTCACGGGTGTAATAGCGAATCAGATCCGTTACCGCTTCATCGTCAATCGTCAGCTCATTCTTCCTCAGACCGTTAGTCTTAAGCTGCTTAGGAATCAGATACTTACGAGCGATGTTAAGTTTTTCATCTTCGGTGTAACCCGATAAACGAATAACCTCCATGCGGTCAAGTAAAGGCCCAGGAATATCCATACTGTTTGACGTAGCAACGAACATCACGTCAGAAAGATCGTAATCGACTTCCAGATAGTGATCTGCAAAAGTATGATTTTGTTCTGGATCAAGTACTTCCAGTAGGGCTGATGATGGATCGCCTCTGAAATCAGCGCCCATTTTGTCGATTTCATCGAGCAAAAACAATGGATTGACTTTTTTGGCCTTTTTCATCGACTGGATAACTTTACCCGGCATCGAACCGATATAGGTACGACGGTGTCCGCGAATTTCAGCCTCATCACGCACGCCACCTAAAGCCATGCGAACAAATTCACGACCTGTTGCTGATGCAATTGATTTACCAAGCGATGTTTTACCAACACCGGGAGGACCGACGAGACACAGAATTGGT
>JAGPUU010000266.1 GCA_018067325.1 Amphritea sp. | reverse complement strand
GTGTTGGTGGCACTGGCCGCTTGGACTTCGGCTATTTCGCTGATGGAGCCCGGCGTTGCCTGGATGGTCGAACGATTTGGACTGAAGCGTGGCCCGGTCTGTATTATGCTGGGGCTGGTGGTATGGTTGTTGGGTATTGCGGCGCTGAGTTCGTTTAACTTCGGCAGCGGTATCTCTCTGTTCGGTATGAATATTTTCGATTTCCTCGACTTCATTACCGCGAATGTCTTCCTGCCGTTGGGGGGCTTGTTTGTAGCCTGCTTTGCGGGTTGGGCATTGAAACAGAGCATTACCCGTGATGAATTGGCGATGCCTAATCCGGTCTATTATCTGGCCTGGTCGGTTGTGATCCGCTATATTGCTCCGGTCGCGGTTGCCGCGATCTTTATTTTGAACCTGATCGAAAAACTGGGCTGATCTAATGACACAGGTAGACCGGAGCGCATTGGTGCTTCACACCGCAGAGCAGATGTTTGATCTGGTAAATGATGTGGAGAGCTATCCGCAGTTTTTGCCCTGGTGTTCCGGTACTACTCTGCTTGAGTCTACAGACACGACGATGCAGGCGAGTCTGATGGTGGCTAAGGCGGGTCTTAAGTACAGCTTTACCACCCGTAATGAGCACGAACGTCCGGGAAAGATCCGCATAGAATTGGTCGAAGGGCCGTTTTCTAGTCTTTCCGGTGTTTGGCTATTTCAACCGCTGAGTGATGAGGCTTGTAAGGTGAGCCTCAGCCTACAGTTTGATTTTTCCGGCAAGCTGACTAGCTTGGCGATGGGCAAGGTCTTCAATCAGATGGCGGTGACCATGGTTGATGCCTTCGTGAGTCGTGCTGATCAAATTTATGATTAAATGTGTCGGGAAGTGTTTTTTTGATGCCTTCCTTAAGGCTAATTAATTAGGGCCAGAGATAACAGAAATGATTAAAGTTGAAGTGGCGTTTGCGCTACCCCATGAGCAGAAAATTATCTCGCTGCAAGTGGCTGAAGATTGTTCTGCCTATGAGGCGGTGATTCAGTCGCGTATCGTTGAGATCTTTCCGCAGATTGACCCTGAGAATGATTCGATGGGGATTTTTGGTAAAGGAATTGCTGATCCGAAAACTCATATTCTCAAGCCAGACCAACGGGTGGAGGTATACCGGCCGTTGATTGCTGATCCGAAAGAGGTGCGTGCCCGTCGGGCAGCGAAGGCGAAAACTGAGCGGGAAGCCTAAGGTTAATCAGAGCCACTGTCTCAGAATCAAAAAAAACCGGACGATGTCCGGTTTTTTTAATGTTGCAGCGCTGTTGTTATACGCTTTATTACTGGCTGCCACCGGGGCGGAAATCACCGGCCATACCCGACAGTTTACCAAGGTCATCAAACAGGACGGTTAGACGCTGTTGAGTAACGGTACCGTTTTCACCGGACTGGTTGCGGTAGATGTAGTCCCAGCGGTTACTGTTAAAAGTATCGGTAACCAGTGGCGTGCCCAGTACATAACGTACTTGGTTTTGCGTCATACCCGGTCGCAATGTGTCGACCATCTCTTGAGTAACCACGTTACCCTGAGGGATATCGATTTTGTAAACTCCGGGAAATTCGGCACACCCGGCCAGCAATATAGCAGCAATAATGCTAATAAGAATTTTTTGCATTAGTAAATGACTTCCACTTTCGCGTATAAAATCAGATAATTGGAATCGCAAGTCTAACATTCGTTGCGATAAACATCATAGAGAAAGATTATGGCACTTGAAAATCAAGAATTAAGAAACGCTGGCCTGAAGGTTACCCTGCCTCGGGTGAAAATTTATCAGATTCTTGAAAAAGCCGGCGAAGGCGATCATTTCAGTGCTGAAGATATTTATAAGCTTTTGCTGGAACACAATGAAGACGTCGGTCTGGCAACGGTATACCGGGTGTTAACCCAGTTTGAAACGGCCGGTCTGGTATCCCGTCATCACTTTGAGGGCGGTCATTCTGTCTTTGAACTGACCCAGGATGAGCAGCATGATCATATCGTGTGTGTTAAATGCGGCAAGGTGCGTGAGTTCAGTGACCCTGCTTTGAAAGATCGGCAAGATGTCATTGCTCAGGAGCTGGGTTTTAAAATTACTGACCGGACGCTCTATCTTTATGGTGAATGTGCTGATGGCTGTAGCCCTAAGGCATAAGCTTTAAGCATCGCGACGAACATAAAAAAGCCGGCGGATGCCGGTTTTTTTATGTCTGGGTATTAGGCTTGAGTGCCAGCCAGCACT
Organism: Amphritea sp.; assembly: GCA_018067325.1. Classification (GTDB taxonomy): domain Bacteria; phylum Pseudomonadota; class Gammaproteobacteria; order Pseudomonadales; family Balneatricaceae; genus Amphritea. The sequence continues at coordinate 354 of JAGPUU010000266.1, read as the reverse complement.
CGTGGCTGATCAGCTTTTCGCGTCTGCCAGCCCGAGCATCTCACGGGCATGATCGAGTGAGGTTTCAGTAACATCGATGCCCCCCAGCATGCGTGCCACTTCGCCCACCCGTTGATCAATTTTAAGTCGATCAATGCGAGTGATAGTTTTGTTTTTCACCGTTTGTTTACTGACGAACAGGTGTTGATGACCCTGAGAGGCCACTTGCGGCTGGTGGGTGACCACTAGAATCTGATTGTTCTCACCTAATTGTCGCAGTAACTTGCCGACGACTTCAGCGATAGCGCCACCAATACCTACATCAACCTCATCAAAGATCAGCGTCGGAGTACTGGACGTTTGTGCGGTGATAAC
>JAGPUU010000264.1 GCA_018067325.1 Amphritea sp. | reverse complement strand
CTTATCAGCAGTTAAATGACAAAGCGTGCCAAATGGTAGGCGTTATCAAAAACACTGTATTCATATGGCTTTTGTTATCTATAGCTACAACAAGCGGGAAGTCGCCTTATCCCAGATTTTTATTCCATGACAGGTCATAACTAAAATTTTGGTTAACAACTGTTTTTGTAGGTCTGTAATAAAAATACCTTATATCTGTCCTTTGTTATTCATATTCGTAATTTAATCTTCTTGCCATGGTTTTAAGTTCTGATTTGAAATTCTGATTTGGCGGAAGATATGACAAACAAAGTGATACTGGTAGTACTGGATGGTCTTGCCTATGAAACTGCCCAGACATGTATGGGTTTTTTGCAGGGACTGACTGAACAGGGTAAAGCCACCCTCTATAAAGTGGAGTCTGGGTTGCCGTCGATGTCCCGGCCTCTGTATGAGGCGATACTGACCGGCGTTGCGCCCGCTCAGAGCGGCATTATCCATAATCAAATCACACGCAATTCCACCCAGAGCAGTATCTTTAGTCTGTCCCGAAGGGCGGGACTGACAACGGCGGCGGCGGCCTTTCACTGGGTGAGTGAACTGTATAACAACACGCCTTATGTGGCGACTCGCGACCGTTTTACTAACGACCCTAAGCAGCTCATTCAGCATGGCATTTTTTACTCCGAGGACAGCTATCCAGATAGCCACCTCTATCTGGATGCCGAGTGTTTGCGACGAACCTATGACCCTGATTTTCTTTTGGTGCATCCGATGAATATCGATGGGGCCGGTCACAAGGCGGGTTTGGATAGCGCCCATTATCGTAATACTACCCGTCACTCGGATACCCAACTGTCTGAACAGCTGGTGCACTGGATGGCTGCTGGTTATCAGGTGCTGGTAACCGCGGACCACGGTATGAATGTCGATAAAAGTCATGGCGGTACTTTGCCGGAAGAGCGTGATATTCCGCTTTATGTGATTGGCGAACGTTTCTCCCATGACGTAGATGCTGCGCCTAAACAACTTGAACTCTGCGGAACGGTCTGTGAACTGCTGGGTATTAGGAATCACGGCAAGCCGGTTGCATCGGCACTGCTGGCTGAAGAGGTTATTGAAGAGCTGACCGAAGAGCTGGCTGAGGTCTGCTGCTGATGGCTCTGGCCATTTTTGATCTGGATGAAACTCTGATAGCCGGGGATAGCTGCACGCTGTTCTGTGAGTTTTTGATTGCAGAGGGTTTTGCGCCTAAGTCATTTCTACGCCAAGACGCACAGATGATGGCGCTCTATAACAGTGAAAAACTGGTGTTGAGTGAGTATATCCAGTTCTTAATCGAGCCTTTGAGTCATCTATCAACCGCTGAGATTGATGCTCTGCTACCTGGTTTTGTTGAGCGGTACGTTGTACCCCGTATCTATCCACAAGGGCTGCAGACGCTGGCTGATTTCAAACAACAGGGGTTTCGACCACTGATCATATCGGCCACCGCTGATTTTATTGTTAAAGCCGTTGCTAAGCAGCTTGAGGTTAGCGATGTGCTGGCGATTCAGCTGGTGAGCCAGGATGACCGTTATACCGGTGATATCGACGGTGTACCGACCTTTCGGGAGGGTAAAGTGACCCGCCTGAAAAACTGGCTGATTGAGCAGCAGGAGTCAATTGACGGGGCATATTTTCACAGTGATTCAATTAACGATCTGGCGCTTCTTGAGCAGGTCGAGTACCCAGTAGCGGCTAATCCTGATCGACAGCTGCAAGCAATTGCTAAAGAACGAAACTGGCCAGTACTGAATTGGACTGCGCCGACTGTACAAAACTCTACCACACCCACCTCCCAACCTTTCCTACGACAGGAGCATAACCATGTCTAAATTTTTAATCGCCGGTGCTGCGGTGCTGATGGCGGGCAATGTACTCGCTGCGTGTCCGGCTGTTACCGGGCCTGAAGCCGGCGGCACTTACCCGCATCTGTTTGAAAAAATTGAATTTGAAAAAAAGCAGGGCTGCACCCTGAGTTTCAGTGAAAATCCGGCTATTAGCGAACTGAACAGTCGTATTGCGGGTAACCCAAAACTGATGCCCCTGGCGCAGCGTTTACCACAGGAACCTTTGGTGATTGCACCTTATCAGAGCATCGGTCAGTACGGTGGTGTATTGGATGGTATCTCTAAGGCAACTGAATCAGGTACCTCTGATCTGTTATCCGTACGCCATGTGAATCTGGTTCGTTTCAGCGATGATCTGGCCACTGTTGTACCCAACGTGGCTAAATCCTGGGAATGGAACGCAGACTTCACTGTACTGAAAGTCAATCTGCGTAAGGGGCATAAATGGTCTGATGGCGCGTCTTTCACCGCTGCAGATGTGGTCTTCTGGTATAACAGTATTCTGATGGACAGCAATGTCATCGAGAAACCGAAGGATCGCTTCCTGTCTGCAGGCAAGCCGGTCAAGGTTGAAACGTTGGATGACACTACCGTTCAGTTTACTATGAATGAGCCTGCACCCGGTTATCTGGATAACTTCGCTCAGGACTATGCCCAGCCATTCCTGCCTAAGCACCTGTTAGAAAAATTTCACCCTGAATTTAACAAAGATGCCGACAAGCTGGCTAAGTCTCTGGGCTTCGACGACGGTTATGCATTGGTTAACTTCTACTACGGTCAGTCTGACTGGAAAGATATTCCAACGCCACTGCTGAAAGATAAAGCGGCGACCGAACGTTTGGTTAAAGCCGGTTATACCGCGATTATGCCGACCCTTGAGTCATATCTGGTGGTTGAAGAATCGTTGGAAAAACGTCACTTGGTGGCTAACCCTTACTTCTTCCAGGTGGATACTGCCGGTAACCAGCTGCCTTATATCAACGAAATCAACGAAGTGTATGTCGGTGATGAAGATATCCAGACGGCCAAGCTGATCTCCGGTGAAGTAGATTATAAGGCTCAGGCAGTAAACCTGCCCCAGGCGCCGGTTTTACTGGAAAACAAAGGCCAGGGTAACTACGAGATCGCGCTGCGTCCGACTATTGCTCAAACGACCTTTGCGTTTAACCTGACCGATAAAGATCTGGAGAAGCGTGCTGTCTTTAACGACGTTAATTTCCGTCGCGCTATGTCCGTTGCCATGGACCGTAACCAGATCAATGAGATCGCATACTTTGGACTGGGCCAGCCAACTCAATACACCGGTTTTGATGGAGATACTACACCGTTTATTACCGATGAATTGAAAAAAAGTTGGATCAAGTTTGACCTGAAGCAAGCGGCTAAACTGCTGGATAAAGCGGGTGTTGTCGATAAAGACGGTGATGGTCTGCGTGACCTGCCATCGGGTAAGAAATTTGAGCTTAACATCCAGTATGCCACCCAGGGTACTCCATCTGAAGTAGCAGAAATTGTAGCGAAAAGCTGGACCGACGTAGGTGTTAAAACCACTCTTAAAGAGGTGACTTCTGACGAGTATCGTAACTCTCAGACTGCTAACGATCTGAGCGTGCTGAGCTGGGTGATGGGACGCCCACTGGCTAATATTGCCAGTAACACTGAAACACTGGTGCCACCATA
>JAGPUU010000253.1 GCA_018067325.1 Amphritea sp. | reverse complement strand
GACTTATATTAAGAGCAGCAGCCGCTTCCCCCCCATAGGAGTCATTACCGGGATCATGGTGGTATTCGTGGACACTAAAACTGATTTTTTCTTTCTTCGCTAGGTTAATTGCAGGTGTCATCTTGTCACTTACTCATTTGTACTGCCTTACATACCGTCAAGAATATCAATAACATCAATGACAGTAGCATCCCCTTCAAGAACTTTAATCACCTTATGACCGATCCTGCGGTGTTCCTCACCAACCACTCTGCCAAGCACTGAATCAAGCTCATCTGGCAATGGTTCAGACCGGCTATACAGGTCTTCGTCTAATAGCTCACCTACAGCAACTTTGTTCTCCCACCCTGGTGGTAACTGTCCACCCCGTTCCAGTTTTTTTTGTAAGCCGGGAGGAATTCTTTTCTGCTTATTTTTTCCTTTGCTCTGTTGAGAGTTTTGATCGCCCAGATAATATTCACGAACGCTACGCTGCTCTTCACGATTAAACCGGCTAGCCCTGTCACCTCGTTTTGAGTCCTCATCAGATTTAGAGTGATGCTTATCTGAAGACTCCTTGTGATGTTCCATTTCACTATGGGAGTTAGACTTTCCCGCCCCGTCAGGTTTTTTTGCCAATACCGCAACCGGTACTGACATTAAACTCGTTGCTAACAAACAACAAAATAATCTGTTTCTCATAAAAATATTTCCTAGCGGCTAATTGGCGATATTTTAGAACCTTCAATGCTTAGATTATACATCAGACCTTTATTGGAAAAGATGAAACCAATAATAGGCTGCTGAATAGTATTAGAATCTATCTCGCCCCCCGCACCCAGAGTTGCTAATGCGACACTTCCATCCACCCCGGCTTCCCAGCCATCGCTATTACGAAATTTACGCAATGCTTCTTCTGTCATGAATAATAAAATTTCAGATTTTAGCTGAGCCCCAAGCTGAAACCCGATAGATGCAGAAGCGACATTATAGTATGCCGTTGTTTTACCCCCTTCACGCAGCGCACCTTCGCCATACTCCCCACCGATACCAATACCCGCTTTGATAACGTCAGGAAAAATAAGTACCGCAGCTGCTTTTTGAGCCAATTCCTTACCTGCAGAACTGTGTCGATAAAATTCTTTTAAGGCCTGATTAACCTTTGCGTTAATCTCTTGAGCCGAAGCTGCTTGTGAGTGGTCAGGAGAGAATATTATTAGAGAAAGAAAGAGCAAAGTGAGAATGGTTTTCATCTGTACACTCCATATCCAATGATTTAAAAAGTATGGGCTACGAATACTAAGACAGCAATGTCATCAAAGAAACAATCCATGGTCTTCAGCAATACACTCACGAAGCCAATCAGTAAACACTCTAAGCCTTTGCAACTCTCTGAGCTCAGGATGTTGAAGCAACCATAGTTCACGTGTAGGTGAACTTTCACTAAGCCGTTCCAATTGGTATTTCCGCCCCAGGAAACAGGGAAGATAGGCTAATCCCAAACCTTGATTTACCGCCTCAACAGAACCCAGGCCTACATTAACCCGTAGGGCAACTTCAGCATTAGCATAATGACTCTGCTGCCAAACCGATTCCGGGAGTTGACTGTATGATTCTTCCAACGTGATCCAGGGATAGCCCTCTAAATCAGACTGAAAAGTACTATCCTTTCGACCAAAAACGGCATAATTCAGATCAGTTAACTTACTAATTACCAGATTACCTGACTGCGGGCGCCCCATACGAATCGCCAGATCAGCCTCTCTGCGAGTCAAACTCAGTTGCTGCGAATCAGCAATTAGCTCTACTTGAATACCAGGATACAACGCTCTGAATTCAGGCAGCCTGACCAAAAGATATCCGTTAATAAAAGTACTGACTGAAGTAACCCTGATAACACCTTGCAGCGACTGATTACGACTATCTAGTCGCTGCGCAATACTGGCAGCTTGCTGTTCGAATGCTTCAGCCAAAGCAAGGATAGCCTCAGCCTCATCTGTCGGCAGAAAGCGATTTTGTTGGCGAATAAATAACGTATTGCCCAGATCTTGCTCTAACTGACGAATTCGTCGCGCAACTGTTGTACTGTTTACCTTAAGCGAGTTTCCTGCCCGGCTAAGTGAGCCATAACGGTATAGAGCAATAAAGTATTTCAGATCATTCCAGTTCATGCTGCAATTTTGCATTATCTGCATGCATAATTCTATGTTTTATATGCATTAGTGCAGGTATACACTGATATCAGACTTAAAATAACAACCATAAGATCACGGTGAATGAGCATGATTACCTTGTATACCCACCCCATGTCTCCCTGCGCTCAGAAGGTCAGAATAGTGCTGACTGAAAAACAGCTGACCTGGCAGCCTCATCCTATCAACCTGCAGCAGAAAGAGAATCTGCAGCCCTGGTATTTAGAACTAAACCCTCTTGGGGTTGTTCCTACACTGGTTGAAAACGACAAGCCGGTTATTGAATCATCTTTAATATGCGAATACCTGGAAGATAGTTACCCAGCGATATCGCTTCGTAGTCAGGACCCACATGAAATTGCTGCAATGCGACTCTGGATGAAACACATTGATATTAAATTACATCCATCCTGTGGCGCGCTTCAGTGGCCTTTAGTTATGCGGCCGGCTTTACTTGAGAAATCACCAGAAGAACAACAAGCACTGATTAACAGAGTAGTAGAAAAGCCTCGCAGGGAAAGACAAAGACGCTTGCTGGAAATGGGGCTGAACGCCCCTGACGTTGTAGATGCGGTAAAAACCTACGCCACAACAATAGAAAAAATGGAGCAGGCACTTCAAAGCAATAGATGGCTGGCGGGAGATAGTATATCTCTAGCTGATTGCGCTATGGCTCCCTACTTTCAGACCCTGAAACAGTTTGGTTGGGAACTATTTTTTGAAAGCGCTCCGTTGGTAAAACAGTGGTATGCGACTATGTCAGCCAGAGACTCATACCAGACTGCTGTTGATGCAGATTTTTCAGCAGAAACCAACGAAGAGCTGTTATCAATCGGAAGTAAAGCGTTGCCAATAATCAGACAACATCTGGCCAACTAACAAAAAGGGCTCTGGATATATCTAACGACGCAATGGCCTGAGAACATCTTCCAGGCCGTTGAGTTTCACCTCATAAAGTATCTGTAACAGGATTCCTAACTCCCCTTCAGGGAAACCCTTATTGGCAAACCAAAGCACATAGGGTTCTGGCAGATCTACTAGTATTCGCCCCTTATACTTACCAAATGGCATCTGCATATTTGCCAGTTTCTGCAACCTCTGGGGGGTAATTTCCATCCTACTCTCTGGCCTTCTACTTTACTGAAGGAAACATTTTACTACACTTATAACTAATTGATATTAAGAATATTACAGGTAAGACATGGAACAACTAGCAAAACGGTTTAATAAAAGCCGGGATAGCTTCCTCAGTAGCTTCTTGTTATTAGTTACCATAGGAGTCTGTTTCAGCGGTCACCCTAAAGTGTTTACATCGGTGTCCAATGTTGCCAGCTATGAACTCAGTTTCATCACCCTTTTTCTACTCTTTAAGTTAGGACAACCGGTTTCGCTGCCAACAAAGCCCGGTATGATTCCACTGACCTTCCTTAGTCTGTGGTTTCTCACTATCGTCTATCATGCGCTGTCACTCTGGCTTAATGCTGCTCCCTTTTATGAAGTGACTCTACTAAAAGCAGGTGCAATCACTATCCACGCTCTGTTTCTTTACTGTTTAAGCTCATTTCTACTACATTCACGATACGCATATAAAGCTATCTGCTATGCCCTGATTGGCTCTTCGTCATTTATCGCTGCATCCTACTATATCTATGCTCTGTACATTAAAGTTGATACACAGTTTTTTCTTGAAGGCGCCCTCTTTGCAGCCAATATTCGACACGTAGGCTTTATTGCGTCACTCGCATCCCTGGTTGCAGTTGCAGAAATCTACAGCTCTCGCAGACTTATAACGCACGTCTTGCTGACATTAGTAATGAGTTTCAATCTAAGTTTTGTTATCTGGCTGGGCAGCCGAGGCGGCATTTTGGCGACCTTACTAACCGCTATTCTGATGCTCCTGCTATACAACCACAGACAGAGGCTATCATTAAGGATGATTTTCAGCACCATGGCGGCCATGGTTCTCGCAGTTGTTATTAGCCTACAGTTCTCGATCTATAGCTGGAACGGCCCGGGTCGGATAATAGCCCAACTTTCCACCTTCTCTCACCATCAATCAAGCACAGTGGAGAAGAAAATGGACCTGAGCTCAGGAAGGTTAGAGTTATGGCGTAACACATTCGAAAGGGGGCAAGACAATCTATGGTTTGGACACGGGCCTGAAAGCTTTTTCGTTGTTTCACCTGATACGGGCAAAATCGACTCGTTTCTCCACCCTCATAACAGCCTGCTACAAATATTTTTTGATACCGGAATCTTCGGATTAATTAGCGCAGCTATACTGTTGCTGACACTGGCCAGATACCTTAATTTTATACGTAAAAGGTGCACCGACGAAAAATTCCCAGAGATTATTTGCGGCCTGTCGTTACTCGTTTTTCTGATGCTACTCAGCCTTACGTCTGGCACCCTGTACTTCCCCCAAACGCTATTTTTCTTCGTCTGTGCAATTGCATTTACCGCTAACCAAAGCGAAACTAGTCGAAAATTTGACTCGACGAGTACTGCGAATGCAACCAAATCTGGCTCAGATCAGCATCTATCCAATCAAGTCCACAGCGCCCGTTCATCTGAGTCGTAGCGCGATCACCTCTACCGGACTTGCTTTTGACCGGCAGTTTGTCGTTTGTGATACGAATGGAAAATTTATTACCGCCCGTACCCAGTCTAAACTACTAAAAGTACAGGTCTCTCTGCTTCAGGGGGGCATTATTCTTTCAGCCCCTGGTGCAGAAGACTTAACCCTTTCGTACACCGATTTTGAAAGCCGGTACGACAGTATCAGTGTCTGGAAGGACCAGATCGACGCAGTCTATTGTGGCGAAGCTGCAGAACAATGGTTTAGCCGTCACTTGCAACAATCTTGTAATCTATATTTTTTTGGCTCTCAATCCCACCGCCCAGTGGCAGAAAGTCCTGAAAAGCAAGTTGCCTTTGCGGATGGTTACCCCCTTCTACTTATTTCACAAGCCTCTCTGTCTGAACTGAATCAACGTTGTAAAAATAGAGTTGTGATGGATCAGATGCGACCCAACCTAGTGGTAGAAAACACACTCCCCTATGCAGAGGACAGCTGGAAGCGAATTAGAATCGGCACTGTAGAGTTTAAAGTCGTTAAACCTTGTGGACGATGCATACTGACAACAACAGATCCTGATACGCTTGAACGCAATCCTGACAGGGAGCCCTTAAGCGTTCTGAAAAAGTATCGTAAAGGCAGCGATGGTGAAGCTCATTTCGGACAGAACCTTATCGCCCTAAACCAAGGCATCATATCTCAAGGTGATAACGTAGAGATATTGGAAATCTGTGAGCCTGAGATTTATCCGACAGCTTAGAATATAAAAACGTCCGCCAGCTCATCAGCGACAACGGACTGTATTGCAGGGTCATTCAGTAGTTGTTGTTGAGCTTTGAGCATCCCTTTTTGCTGTAATTCACAGCCCGCAGGAGTAAGCCCCTTCAACATAACGGCGGCACGCGTACCGCTCACTTTGTCCCGGTTATAACCGAGCCGTTGTAACCGCAAGCCCAGTCTCTGCCAGAAACCACATAGCGGTGACGTAGCGCCAAAGCTGGTTCCCAACCAATCGATATCTGAATACCCCTGTTCAATCGCTTTAAACAGTGCAGTACCTATTCCCCGATGCTGCAGCTGCGGATGCACAGCAATACGCATCACCCTGAGCCCACAGCAGGCTGCGGCTTCAGGTATCTGACTATGGGCCAACAACGTCTGAGGGATCAACTGTCCTTTGGGGCGACGGGTACCTTTAAGAATCGCATTTGCCAATTCAGGTTCAATTGGCCCTTCACTAGCAAGCAAGGCTGTTGCAATGAGCTGTTCCTCACCATTCAATACGATGAATCCCGCCCAGATTTGTATATTTGGACTGTCCAGCAAAATCCGCAGATCCCCTGGCGTTGTTCGGTAATGCGCCAGAATCAACAAACCGAAAAGCTGTTTTAGCAGCGACGTATTTGCGACCAACTCATCTGAATACAAGCGCTTGAAAGTAAGACTCTCCAGATTGACACCCTGATCCTGCTGAGTAGTTGGAAACTGCACCGGTTCAGCATCAAGTAACAGCGCCTGATAAGTAAACCTTTCCAGAGGGTCATCCTCAGCCCAGCGAACCGGTTGCTCCATGCGTAGCAGCTCCCGTTCAGGAACTCTTTTATCCAGTAGAGGCATAAATCTAACGGCAAAGCCCTGCCCGGTTCCTTCATAACCATGCAAGGTCGAAGCAAAAATCACTCGCGGATAGTCCAACATATTTAACAGAACAGGTGCCGGAATAGCGGCTGCTTCATCGACCAGTAGCAGATCTGCTGCTGGTCGCTGCTGAATCAGCAGATCAGGCAGGATAAAACGCATACGACTCTTGCCGAAGGTCCAACTATCACGGTCACAGTGAAGCTGCTCCGCGGGTAATAGCATTTTAATCATGGTAAAGACTGACTGAACCGAACTACGCGACGGAGCTGTCAAAATTATCTCAACGGCGTCACCATTCATTAACCGGGCGGCAATAATACCCAATGCCGCACTTTTCCCCCGTCCCCGGTCTGCAGTAACGACCCTGACAGATCGTCTCTGATCCACCATTTTCAAGCAATTGTTCACTACAGATGCTTGGTCAGCCGTTTTATACGGAAAGCCCTCAGGCGCCGCGTCAGTTGCTCTGGCAATAGTTATACTGGCAGAGCACGGATTTTTAGGAGGCGGGACATTTTCACAGAAATGAATCAATTGATCATCGACCACTATGGTTTTCTGCAGATGGCGGATAAAGCGGCGCCCCACATCCTTTTCTACATAAGGCTCTACCGCAATATGCTGGTACTCCGGATCAGAGAAACCCTCCCACAGTTCAGGTAATGGTGTAATCAGGATAAATGTGCCCCCGGCAACCAAAGTGCCGACAACCTGCCCAAAGCCATTAGGGTTAAAGCCGCTCCAACAGTCAAACAAGACACAATCACTTTCTTGCCCGAGCAACTGATGTGCCTGTTTTGCACTAACTGGACGAATACCCGAAGGCGACTGTAACCCTATATCGGAATCGCCAATCCAGGACCATCTTGACAGACTATTTTGCTGCCGGGGTATTACTCGCTGGCACCATTCACGACTACCACTAATGACTATCAGTAATCGATGGGCACTCTCCTGCTGAGCCTTCTGTAATGCCTCAATATTCTTCTGTACCGGTTCATCACCGCTCACTGCTCTATCCTTAATTTCACCACTACTGAATTTTACACCGTCTGTTAGTCAGGGTATAAGAGAAATACAATTAAAAACAAATCGCTACGGAATCGGCCTCTATGCTTATGAAGTGTTGGATATAACTAATGCATTCTGACTTATGTCTGGTAATGGATCAGGGCAGCCATAGCAGCCGAGCAATGGTCTTTGACCGTTTTGGTCATTGTCATAGCCAGGGACAGGTCAGAATTAAGACACAGCTGACACCACCCAACCGCGCAGAACAGCAACCCGAGCAGATTCTTATCTCATTAAAACGTGCGGCTCTGGAAGCGATCAGCACCCTGAAGCGAGAAGACAGAATGCGCCTACGAAGCGCAGCCCTTGTCACTCAACGCTCCAGCACCTTATGCTGGGATGCCGATAGTGGTGCTGCGCTAACACCTGTCATCAGCTGGCAGGACCGCCGTGGTAGCCATTATATAGACGACATAATGCCTCTGGCATCGATGATTCGACAACTGACGGGGCTCTACCCCAATGCTCACCTGGCTGCCTCAAAATTGCGTTGGTGTTTAGAGCACCTGCCATTCACTACTGCAAAGCACCGTGTCAGAGGAGGCCCGATTGCTGCCTGGCTTATTAAACAATTAGTCCACGAACAGCCGGACCTGGTCGATGGAGTTAATGCCTCAAGTACCATGCTTTATTCAATCAATGAAAAAAACTGGCACCCGGAACTACTGAACCTGTTTGAACTACCTGATTCTCTTCTCCCCACGGTCTGCCCTAGCAAATTTAATTACGGAACACTGCGATTGCCTGGTTGTGAATTACCCCTCAACTTTGTCAGTGGTAATCAGGCAGCTGCTTTATTTGCCTTTGGCCCACCCTCGCAAGATAACCTGCATATAAACCTGGGTACAGGCGGTTCTCTAAGCCGGGTCATAACTGAACGCGGACTTCATCCACAGGAGAAGCTTCTGCACAACCTGATCTTGTCAGGGCAACTGCCAATGTTTAGTGCCGAAGGTACTGTAAACGGTGTAGAAAATGCACTGGAGTGGGCATTAAATATCTGCCGCCCTGACTCTAAAAATCTGGATGAGTGGCCCGCCCAGTTCCCTGATCCACCTCTATTTATGAATATGGTTGGTGGGGTAGGCTCTCCCTACTGGAACTCTCTGGATCGATCCTGTTGGATCGACGACAATGAAGACCCTAAAGCCCGAATGGTTGCGGTGATGGAGAGCATCATATTCCTCATCTGTCGTAATATTTCGGCCATGTCCGCCCTACCAAAAGCCAAACAGATCATCATTGGCGGCGGCGCTAGTCAACTGAACTATCTGAGCCAGGGGATAGCTGATCTATGCGGAATTCCGGTAATACGCTATGAGCAGCAAGAGGCATCTTCTCTGGGAGCTGCCTGGCACGCCTTGCCAAATAGCATCAGAGATTTTAAACCTGAACAGCGATTTGCACCGATGAAGAATACAGCTCTCGAAGCACGCTATAAACGGTGGCTGGAAGTATTCAGGGAATACCTTGAACAACTGGATGAATAACCCATCGATAAT
>JAGPUU010000246.1 GCA_018067325.1 Amphritea sp. | reverse complement strand
GCCAGGGGCTGGTAACTCAGTTCGATAAGAATGATGTTGAGGAAGCCGGGCTGGTTAAGTTCGATTTCCTCGGTCTGCGGACCCTGACGATCGTGGACTGGGCGGTCAAAACGATTGATCGCATACGGGCTAAAAGCGATGAGGAACCGTTAGATATAGCACTGATCGACCTTGAAGACAGGGCGACCTTTGATCTACTGCAATCAGCCGAAACTACTGCGGTATTTCAGCTTGAGTCCAGTGGTATGAAAGATCTGGTACGCCGTCTTCGACCTGACCGTTTTGAGGATATTATCGCACTGGTGGCGCTATTCCGTCCTGGCCCGCTTCAGTCGGGCATGGTAGATGACTTTATCCTGCGAAAGCATGGTCAGGCGGAGTTAGCTTATCCCCATGCGGATTATCAATTAGATAGCTTGCAACCGGTACTAGAGCCTACCTACGGTATTATTCTATATCAGGAACAGGTGATGCAGATTGCCCAGGTGATGGCGGGATACACCCTCGGCGGTGCTGATATGCTGCGCCGAGCCATGGGTAAGAAAAAGCCTGAAGAGATGGCTAAGCAGCGCACCTCTTTCCTAGAGGGCTCGGAAACCAATGGTATCGATGCTGACCTGGCTGGAAATATCTTTGATCTGGTAGAAAAATTTGCTGGTTACGGCTTTAACAAATCCCATTCGGCGGCTTATGCGCTTGTTTCCTACCAAACCGCTTGGCTGAAAACGCATTACCCCGCTCCGTTTATGGCGGCGGTGCTGTCATCTGATATGCAGAACACCGATAAAGTGGTGATCTTCATAGAAGAGTGCCGCAACATGAAGTTGCCGCTGGTGTTGCCGGATGTGAATTTTGGCGAGTATATGTTCACCGTTAATGAATTGGGTGAAATCGTCTATGGTCTGGGGTCAATAAAAGGAGTTGGTGAAGGCCCGATTGAGTCGATAGTCGAAGCCCGCAATGAAGGAGGCGAGTTTTGCGATATTTTCGATTTCTGTAAGCGGGTCGGAAGTAAAAAACTCAATAAACGGGTGTTGGAGGCCTTGGTTCGTTCTGGGGCGCTGGATCATGTCGGGCCCGACCGGGCGCAGCTATGGGCCTGTATACCTGAAGCCTTGAAAGCGGCGGACCAGTCAGAGCGCAATCAAAGTGCGGGCATGTTTGATCTTTTTGGCGAAGTTGAGGCTGAGCAGCCGAGAGATCCCTACGCCGAGTATATGAAACTGCGTAGCTGGACCGATAAAGAGCGTCTTCAGGGCGAGAAAGATACCCTGGGCCTCTATGTTACCGGTCATCCGATAGATGAGTATGAATCGGAACTGCCGCATTTTATCTCTAAACGAATAGGTGAATTACAGCCGCAGAGAGGACAGCAGCAGAAAATGCTGGGTCTGGTGGTTGATATTCGGGTGATGAAAACGAAGAAGGGTGATCCACTCTGTTTTGTTACCCTGGATGATCGTACCTCCCGGATTGAGGTCTCTCTGTTTGGTGAAGCCTATGACGAATGCCGTACGGCACTCGTAAAAGATGCCATATTGTTAATCGAAGGGGAGATTACCGTCGATAGCTATTCCGGTACTGATAAGCTGAAAGTGCGGGGTAGTACAGTGGTCGATATTACTCAGTGTCGGGCCCGTTATGGACAACATATAGAGATTGATTGTGATGAACAGCAGCTACGGGAACGTCCACTGAAGGCTTTTGGTGAATTGCTTGAGGCAAACAAAGGAAGCGTTAAAATGCCAGTTGCGCTGAGATATAGTCGTAAAGATGCTTGTGCAACGCTTTCGCTGGGTGATGCGTGGCAAGTGCCACCAACTGATGAACTGTTGCTTAAGCTTAAAGACCAGTTCGGTGGTGATGCAGTACGGATTCGCTATTGATCGGGGTGGTTCTTAAACCCAACAAAGAGTAGAATTAGGCCAATTTTTTATCGTTGGCCGAGCTCTTAGGTATGCGTACTGTTATCACTGAACGCTTTTATATGAACTAGGCCGAAACGAAGCAAAACTTACGGAAGATCAATATATGAATCCCAATTATCTGGATTTTGAACAGCCTATCGCTGATCTGGAAGCAAAGATCGAAGAGCTACGCCTGGTTGGCGATGACAATGAGCTGAATATTGAGGAAGAAATTTCTAAACTGCAGGGTAAAAGTCGTAATCTGACTAAATCCTTGTTCAGTGATCTGAGTGAGTGGCAGATCTCTCAAATTGCGCGTCATCCTTTGCGTCCACATACGCTGGATTATGTGAAACTGATTTTTGATGACTTTGAAGAGTTCCATGGTGACCGCCATTTTGCGGATGACCAAGCGCTGATAGGTGGTATCGCTCGTCTGGAAGGTCGCCCTGTGATGATTATTGGTCACCAGAAAGGCCGTGACGTGAAGGAAAAAGTTCGTCGTAATTTTGGTATGCCGCGCCCTGAAGGATATCGCAAAGCATTGCGTTTGATGGAGATGGCTGAGCGTTTTAAAATGCCTATCCTTACGTTTATCGATACGCCGGGAGCTTATCCGGGTATTGATGCTGAGGAACGTGGTCAATCTGAAGCGATCGCTTTTAACCTGGCAGCGATGTCGCGCCTGAACACACCAATCATTGCTACGGTGGTAGGCGAAGGTGGTTCTGGTGGTGCGTTAGCGATCGGTGTCTGTGATGAGTTGATGATGCTGCAATACGCGACTTACTCGGTTATCTCTCCAGAGGGCTGTGCTTCAATCCTGTGGAAGAGTGCTGATAAGGCGCCAGATGCTGCCCGGGCGATGGGATTAACCTCAGATCGCCTTCACGCGCTTGGATTGGTTGATCAGATTGTTGATGAACCGCTAGGTGGTGCACATCGGGATCATGGGCTCATCGCTGCGAATCTGAAGAAGCATCTGTTAGAGGTTCTGGAACGTTTGTCTGGTATCGAAGAAGAGGCGCTTATTGAGCGGCGCTATGAGCGTCTGATGTCTTACGGCATCAGCCAGTAACATCGGAACCGTCGGCCAGTCCGGCGGTTTTTTTTGCCTTCAAAATGCCTATGAATAACCTACTGTCTCAATTCAATCAACAACTCGATACCTGTCGTAACAGGACCGGGCGTTGGGTAGTGGGTCTTAGCGGTGGTTTGGATTCTATCGTGTTGCTTCATCTAGCGGCGAGGTCACTACCGGCTGATCGATTGCTGGTTGTTAATGTGGACCATCAACTGCAGCAGCAATCATCACAATGGTCCGTTTTTTGTGAACAACAGGCTGCATCGCTTAATCTGCCTTTTCAATGTAAAAAAGTCTCTGTTGATGGCTCTGCCAGCCTAGAGCGTGCTGCCCGGGAAGCGCGCTATCAGGCGTTTGGCGATATTCTTCAGCCGGATGATTGTCTACTGCTAGCGCATCACCTTAATGATCAGGCTGAAACGATGTTGTTCCGCTTATTGCGCGGTACAGGCTTGCGTGGTTTGGCAGGTATGCCTGTGACGCGCTTGCTGGGTCAGGCTAGGTTATTGCGACCATTATTGAATACGCCACGGCACGAGCTTCTGAGCTGGGCGGAGTCGGAGCAGTTGGAATGGATAGAAGACCCCAGTAATACTGAGCTGGCATTTGATCGTAATTACCTTCGACATAAGGTCATGCCACTGTTACAGGCCCGATGGCCTGGTTTTTCCGGGCGCTGGGGTGAGACTGCGGGCTATCTTCGCGATGCTGAGCAGTTACAAAATGAGTTAGCCCAGATCGATCTGGCCACGGTCGGAGACCGATTGTCGCTCAACTGCGCGGCGTTGATTGCTCTTAATCGGCCGCGCAGAAATAATCTATTGCGCTACTGGTTTCAGCAGGCCGGTTTTTCCATCGGTGAACGGCAGATTCAGAGTGTTCAGCAACTGATTAGCGCTGCCGGAGATCGGCAGCCGGAACTGAAATTGCCTGGATTAAGGGTGCTGCGCTATCAGGGCGCTATATTGTTGCACCCAGATCTGTCTGACATGCAGTGGGTAAATGAGCCGCTGACTAAGAGCGGGTTTCAGGTTCAGCAAGGTCTGTTGAGTGTGGATCAAAATACCGGTGAAACCGGTTTGAGCTCTCTATCAGGAGTGGTAGTGCGCAACCGGCGCGATGGCGATCGGTGTCAACCGTTTGGTCGTGGTGGTTCCTGTAGCCTGAAGAAAATATTTCAGGAGCATAAGGTTCCTGCCTGGCAGCGAAATTCATGGCCGATTTGTGTTGTGGGAGAGCAAATAGTGGCCTTGCCGGGACTTTGTGTCTGCGATGGCTGGCAGAGTGAAAAAAAAGGCACCGGTTTTACACTGAAATGGTTGCCAACTGCATTGTCTGTTAGGGGTGATTCTGATACCCTGTAGCCCCATCTTTACTAGCTGTTTTCAGAGCAGCTCGACCCACTTTTCACGACCAGATACAGGTTCCTCATGACGCGATATATTTTCGTCACAGGCGGTGTTGTTTCCTCATTAGGCAAAGGCATCGCATCCGCTTCACTAGCAGCAATACTGGAAGCCCGAGGGCTAAAAGTGACAATGCTGAAACTGGATCCGTACATCAACGTAGATCCGGGCACTATGAGCCCAATTCAGCATGGTGAGGTATTTGTTACCGAAGATGGCGCCGAGACTGACCTTGATTTGGGTCACTACGAGCGTTTCATTCGGACGACAATGTCTAAACGAAATAACTTTACCGCAGGGCGAGTCTATCAGACCGTGCTCCGTAAAGAGCGTCGTGGCGACTATCTGGGCGGTACCGTTCAGGTTATACCCCATATTACCGATGAGATTAAACGTCGGGTGCTTGAAGGTTCTGGTGATGCTGATATCGCATTGGTGGAAATCGGTGGCACTGTCGGTGATATTGAATCCTTGCCGTTTATGGAAGCGGTTCGTCAGTTGAGAGTAGAGCTGGGTGCGCGTCGTGCAATGTTTATGCACCTTACTCTGGTGCCCTATATTGCGACTGCAGGCGAGATTAAGACCAAACCATCTCAGCACTCTGTTAAAGAGCTGCGTTCGATCGGTATTCAGCCTGATATTCTGGTATGTCGCTCTGATTTTGCGTTGCCGATCTCTTCCCGCCGTAAGCTATCCCTGTTTACTAACGTGGAAGAACGCGCAGTTATCTCTCTGCCGGATGCCGACTGCATCTACAAAATTCCACGGATGTTGAGTGAGCAGAAGCTGGATCAGATTGTTATCGAGCAGTTTAATATGGAGTGCCCCCCAGCCGATCTGACTGATTGGGACCGCGTTTCCGATGCTAAGTTGAATCCGCATCGTGAAGTGACCATTGCGATGGTCGGCAAGTATATGGAGCTGCTGGATGCCTACAAGTCGCTGATTGAGGCGATCACCCATGCGGGTATCGCTTTGCGCACTAAGGTTATTATCAAGTATATCGATTCCGAACAGGTCGAGCGTGATGGAACCGACCTGCTAAAAGACGTCTCTGCGGTACTGGTGCCTGGGGGCTTTGGTGAGCGTGGTGTTGAAGGAAAAATTGCAGCGGTTAAATATGCCCGGGAAAATAAAGTACCTTATCTGGGTATCTGTCTGGGTATGCAGGTTGCTGTTATTGAGTATGCTCGACATGTTGCCGGTATTGCCGAAGCAAGTAGTACTGAATTTGATGCGGATACCACTGCGCCGTTGATCGGCTTGATCACTGAGTGGATGACCGAAGAAGGTGCCAAAGAGATGCGTGGGTATACCGATGATTTGGGCGGCACTATGCGTCTGGGCGCGCAGGTCTGTATGTTGAAAGAGGGGACTACCGCTCATCATGCATATGGTTCTACTGAGATTAAAGAACGTCATCGTCACCGCTATGAAGTAAACAATAACTTTGTTCCCCAGCTGGAAGAGGCCGGTCTGATTGTTTCTGGTCGTTCTGTTGATGGCGAATTGGTTGAGGTTGTGGAAGCGCCGGATCATCCGTGGTTCGTGGCCTGTCAGTTCCACCCTGAGTTTACATCTACCCCTAGAGATGGCCACGGTTTGTTCAGTGGTTTTATCGAGGCTGCACTCACTTATGCAGAGCTTGAAAAGTAAAGAATAAATAAATTTTTGGAGTTTGAACAATGGCACAGATTGCTGACATTAAAGCCCGCGAAGTTCTGGATTCCCGTGGCAACCCAACCGTTGAAGCTGACGTAATTCTTACCTCTGGCGTTATTGGTTCTGCCTGCGCACCTTCCGGTGCATCGACCGGTTCTCGCGAAGCATTGGAGCTGCGTGATGGCGATAAGAGCCGTTACCTGGGTAAAGGTGTATTGAAGGCGGTTGCTGCTATTAACGGTGTTATTCGTGAGGCCCTGATTGGTACGGATGCAATCGATCAGCGAGCGCTGGATAACAAAATGCTGGAGCTGGACGGTACCGAGAATAAAGAAAACTTGGGTGCGAACGCTATCCTGGCAGTTTCTCTGGCGGCAGCAAAAGCGGCAGCGGTTGAGAAAGGAATTCCTCTGTACGCGCACATTGCTGAGATCAATGGCACGGCGGGTCAGTTTTCACTGCCTGTACCGATGATGAATATCATCAACGGTGGTGAGCACGCTGATAACAATGTTGATATCCAGGAGTTCATGGTTCAGCCGGTTAACTTTGATAAGTTCTCCGAAGGTCTGCGTTGTGGTGCTGAGATCTTCCATGCATTGAAGGCGGTACTGAAAGGTCGCGGCCTGAATACTGCGGTAGGTGATGAAGGTGGCTTTGCGCCAAACCTGGCATCTAACGAAGAAGCGTTGGTAGTGATCAAAGAAGCGATCTCTAACGCGGGCTATGAACTGGGTAAAGATGTGACTCTGGCGCTGGATTGTGCCGCGTCTGAGTTCTATAAAGATGGTAAGTATGACCTGTCCGGTGAAGGTAAGGTCTTTGATGCTGAAGGCTTCAGTGATTACCTGGCGGCTCTGACTGAGAATTATCCAATTGTCTCTATTGAAGATGGCCTGGATGAGTCTGATTGGGATGGTTGGGCGTATCTGACCAAGATTATTGGTGATAAAGTTCAGCTGGTCGGTGATGACCTGTTCGTAACCAATACTAAGATCCTTAGTCGTGGTATTGAGCAGAGTATCGGTAACTCCATTTTGATTAAGTTTAATCAGATTGGTTCGTTGTCTGAGACGCTGGATGCCATCAAAATGGCGAAAGATGCAGGCTTTACAGTGGTTATCTCTCATCGTTCCGGTGAAACTGAAGATACCACCATTGCCGATCTGGCAGTAGGTACTGCTGCGGGTCAGATCAAGACCGGTTCGCTTTGCCGTTCTGACCGTGTCGCTAAATATAACCGCCTGCTGCGCATCGAAGAAGAGCTGGGTGCAGACGCGGTATATAATGGATTGTCTGAAATTAAAGGTCAGGGTTAATTTTTAACTGATCTGTGGAATACTAAGGGGGCTTGAAGCTCCCTTTTTTGATTTTAAATACCGAGTAAGAGTGCTGTCTGACTGTGTTTCGCTGGAATTTATTTCATTGGATTATATTGTTACTGCTGATCTGTCTGATCGGATTGCAGTATCGGCTATGGTTTGGTGAAGCCAATCTGGGCGAAGTGCAGGCGTTGCAGCAGGAGATTGAACGGCAACGGGCTGAAAACGACCTTCTGGTGAATAGAAACCATCAGTTAGATGCTGAGGTTAAAGACCTTAAGCAGGGACTGGAGGCGCTAGAAGAGCGGGCTCGAAATCAACTGGGAATGGTGAAAGAGGGTGAGTCCTTCTTTCAGTTGGTTCCCGCATTGCCGGGACGATCGCCGACTGATACCGGCCAGTAATGGAACCCTTAGCGTTAATGAATTTTCCATCAGAATTAAATTACCTCTACGGTGAGCCGGCATCTTCTGCTGTTATCCGCACTCAGCCTGATGACTTCAGAGTCACGGAAGATCTGTCATTTGAGCCAGAAGGCAGCGGTGATCATGTATTTTTATATATCCGTAAAACCGGTGAAAATACAGATTGGGTTGCTCGCCAGCTAGCGCATTTTTGCCAGGTAAGTCCAAAAGAAGTCGGTTATGCCGGTAAGAAAGATCGCCACGCTGTCACCGAACAATGGTTTAGTGTACACCTGCCGGGGCGTTCACCGCTTACCTGGTCGCTGTTTGAAACCGATACTATTAAAGTGCTTAAGGCCGTTAAGCACAATCGTAAGCTGCGTCTGGGGAGTCTCACCGGGAACCGGTTTCAGATTCGTCTACGTGAGGTAACCGAAGCTGAAGCGCTATTAAGTCGAGCGGAGCAGATTAAAGACGGCGTACCTAACTATTTTGGCGAGCAACGCTTTGGTCATCATCAAGGCAACCTGACAAAAGGTGCAGCTTTGATTGCCGGTAAGCTGAAAGAGCGTCAACGGCATAAGAAAGGTCTTTATATATCCGCAGTACGCTCTTTTATGTTTAACCAGTTAGTATCTCAGCGTATCGAGCAAGATTTCTATGGTGCTCCAATGGCTGGCGACGTGCTGATGATCAACGGTAGCCAGAGTTGCTTTGTCTATGATCCGGAAGATAGCACTATTCTCCCGCGCTTATTAAACGGTGAATTGCATCTCACGTCAGCAATGTGGGGACGGGGTCGTTCAATCTGTACCGATGTTGCAGCCGAGTGGGAAGCCGAACAGTTACAGCCCTGGCAAGAGCAGCTAGAGGGCTTGGAGCGGTTGGGGCTGAATCAGGAACGTCGATCAGCTCGATTGTTGCCAAGTAATCTGGTTATTGAGCGAGAGACGGATGATCAGTTTATGGTGTCATTTGACCTCCCTGTGGGCAGTTTTGCGACTAGTTTATTACGTGAACTGGTACAAGTCAGCTCAGCAGCCGGTCCTAAGGAGACGGAGACAGAGTAATGAGACTTCTACTATCTAATGACGATGGGGTTCATGCGCCGGGATTAGAAATTCTGGCGAGGGCGCTGGGGCAGGATGCTGAACTGGATGTCGTCGCCCCTGATCGAAATCGGAGCGGTGCCAGTAACTCGCTGACCCTTGATCGTCCGCTGGAAACTCATCATCATAAAAATGGCTTTATCGGTATTAACGGTACACCGACCGATTGCGTTCATCTGGGAACCTCTGCTGTCTTTAATGCTGCGCCCGATATGGTGGTTTCCGGAATCAATTGTGGCGGAAATCTTGGCGATGATGTTATCTATTCAGGAACTGTTGCGGCAGCGATGGAAGGGCGTCATCTTCAGTTACCGCCGATTGCTGTTTCTCTTGTCAGTAGTAACCCTCAGCACTATGAAGCTGCAGCAGAAGTGGTGCGGCAATTGGTAAAGGATATTCGCACTCTGGTACTGGCTCCGCGTACAGTTCTGAATATTAACGTACCGGATCTGCCGCTTGATCAGATCAAAGGAATTCATGTGACTCGTTTAGGGCATCGCTCTCTGGCGGATGCGCCGGTTGAGTCAATTGATCCCAGAGGGACGCGCCGGTTCTGGATCTCGGGAGTGGGTGCGGCAGAAGATTGTGGGCCGGGGACCGATTTTTTTGCGGTTAAATCCGGTTATGTTTCAATTACTCCGATAAATATTGATATGACCCAGTATTCCGGTATGGATAATCTGGGTAATTGGCTTGAGGAATTAACGTGAATAAGTTGCAGTTGCAGGGTATCGGGATGACCTCCCAGCGTACCCGCAGCAGGCTGGTGCAGCGGCTAAAGGATCAGGGAATTACTGATCAGCAGGTGCTGGATGTTGTAGCGGGTACCCCTCGTCATATCTTTATTGATGAGGCTTTATCTCACCGGGCATATGAAGATACAGCGCTGCCTATCGGCTTTAATCAGACGATCTCACAACCCTATATTGTCGCCAGGATGACTGAGATTCTGATAGCTGCGGGCCCTCTAGAACGTGTGCTTGAAGTGGGTACTGGGTCTGGGTATCAAACCACTATACTCGCCCAGCTGGTAGATAAG
>JAGPUU010000236.1 GCA_018067325.1 Amphritea sp. | reverse complement strand
ACCATTTATAAAAATGCTGATTTTGGAATGCATTATCAGAATCATCTGGAGTCTGTGTACTGTATATCTGGAGAAGGTGAGGTCGAAACTTTAGCAGATGGTCAGAAATACCCGATAAAACCAGGAACGCTTTATATTCTGGATAAGAACGACAAACATATTTTACGGGCGTTTGAAGAGATGAAGATGGCCTGTGTATTCAATCCACCTCTGAATGGTAAAGAGGTTCATAACGCTGAAGGGGCTTATGAACTCGCCGCTGAAACTGTATCGGCGTGATGATGAGTCTGAGAGGAATGTTTATGCCAGGTCAGCAGCAGTGCGATGACGTATACCCTTCTCGACAGGGTGCTAATGAGTTTTCTGAACGGCTGGATCCAACCGTTTATGCTCCAATAAGCCGGGTGGCTCCGCTTTCTCAGCAGCAGATCGATGATTATGCTGAGAATGGTTTTATGGTACTCGAAGATCTGTTTTCAGATGTTGAAGTGAAGATGTTTCAGCAGGAGCTTGAGCGGTTACGTCACGATGAAAAAATCAAACAGTCGGGTGAAACGATTACCGAACCTGGTAGTGGAGAGCTTCGCTCGGTGTTCCGGGTCCATGAGAATAGCGCTTTGTTTAAGAAACTGGTTGCTGACTCACGGTTGGCTGAGGTTGCGCGTTACGTGCTCAATGATGATGTGTATATCCATCAGTCTCGCCTGAACTATAAACCGGCCTTTCGGGGGAAGGAGTTTTACTGGCATTCTGACTTTGAAACCTGGCATGTGGAGGATGGTATGCCACGGATGCGGGCACTGAGTATGTCTGTCACACTGACAGAGAACTTTGAGTATAACGGCCCGCTGATGTTGGTGCCAGGCTCGCACCGCCAGTTTGCCGCCTGTGCAGGAGAAACGCCTGAGGAGCACTTTAAAGCCTCACTAAAAAAACAGGAATACGGTGTACCGTCTGATGAGCAGTTAAAAAAGATGGTTGATTCCGGTGGTATTGTGACAGCCAGTTGTAAACCGGGAAGTGTGATCGTCTTTGATTGTAATGTTATGCATGGTTCAAACAGCAACATTACCCCTGAGCCCCGAGCAAATCTGTTCTTTGTTTATAATGCACTGAGTAACCGGGTAGTTGAGCCTTTTTGTAACCAGCCTCCGCGTCCGGAATATATCTGTAGTCGGGAACGTATTGTTCCGGTTGTTGGCTAATCCGTAAGTCACGTTGAGTGCTGGTCTTTTAAAAATCGGTTTTGGTACAACAATCTGATCATCTGAAAATTTTGAGAGTTATGCATACTATAGAAAAGATCGGCGGCACTTCGATGTCTGATTATGTATCGGTTCGCGATAATATAATTTTAAAATCATCCAATACTGGCAGTCTCTACCAGCGGGTGTTTGTCGTTTCTGCTTATGGTGGAATAACGGATAAGTTACTGGAACATAAGCGGAGCGGTCAGCCGGGTGTTTACGGGTTGTTTGCCAGCAGTATTGAAGATCGGAGCTGGCTGTTGGCTCTAGAGAAGCTCAAATGTGAAATGTATGATCATAATCTATTGTTGTTTGGCAAAGATGACCTGCTGATCAGGGCCAATAACTTTATCGATGAACGGCTGCAGGATGCGCAGAAATGCCTGACCGACCTGCATAGCCTGTGCATGCACGGTCATTTCGCACTCGATGCACATCTTGCAACTGTGCGTGAGATGCTAGCGAGTATTGGCGAGGCCCATAGCGCCTGGAATATGGCTGAGCTGCTGAAGCGTGATGGTATTAATGCCTGCTATGTTGATTTAACTGGCTGGGATACTGATCGGCATATGTCACTGGATGACAGAATCAGTTCTGCTTTCCAGAATATTAATTTGGATACTCAGTTACCTGTGGTTACCGGCTATGCCCATAGTCAGGATGGCCTGATGTCCTCCTTTGATCGCGGTTATAGTGAAATGATTTTCAGCCGTTTGGCGGTACTGACCAATGCTCGGGAAGCGATCATCCATAAAGAATTTCATCTGAGCAGTGCTGATCCGCGTCTGGTGGGGGAAGACAATGCTGTGCCTATTGGACGGACCAATTACGATGTTGCAGATCAGTTAGCTAATCTGGGAATGGAGGCGATTCACCCGAAAGCGGCCAAGGGGTTGCGTAAGCATAATGTTCCGTTACGGGTGAAAAATACTTTCGAGCCAGAACATACAGGAACCCTGATTACCGGAAATTATGTTAGTGATACGCCCCGTGTCGAGATCATTGCTGGATGTAGAGGTGTCTATGCCCTGGAACTGTTTGATCAGGATATGGCAGGGAGTATTGAAGATTACGACCAGGAAATATTGGGGCTAATTAAACGCTTTAGGGCGCATATTGTATCCAAGGATGTGAATGCTAATACTATCACCCACTATCTGGCAACCAATCTGAAAACGGTTAAACGTATCCGGACTGCACTGGCCACACGTTTTCCTGAAGCGGAATTGGATCAGAAAAAAGTGTCCATCGTTTCAGCTATTGGAAGTGATATGGAGGTACCGGGCATTCTTGCAAAAGCGGTTTCTGCTCTCGCAGATGGTGGAATCAGTGTGTTGGCGATACATCAGTCGATGCGGCAGGTGGACATGCAGTTTGTGATTGATGAAGCTGACTACGATACCGCTGTACAAAGTCTTCATAAGGCGCTGGTAGAGGTGCATGATCATGGTCGGGCGATCTGTCTATCGAGCTACTCCGCACAACGTCTGAGTTGAATCTATAGGTTATTACTTAGCCCAGTGAAAAACCTCCAGTAATCCTATTATCAATGTGGCTAAAGAGAATGCTTATATAGAGTAAGAATAGGGTAACCTGTTATCTGGCCGTTAAGGCAACGTGCGAATCGGGAGTAGGGTGAATGTCTCAGGTTAATCTGCGTATTGATCAGATCCATGAAGCGATAGAGCGGCAGGATGATGTTACGCTCAATAACCTGATTTCAGAAGTCAGCGCCAGTGAAACTGCGCGGCTGATTGAGGCGTCAACACCTGAGAATCGCATGGTTATCTGGGGCTGTCTTGATGTCCAGAAGCGTGCCGGCGTACTCAAAAGTGTCCACGGAAAAGTCCGTCAGTATCTGATCGATAATACCCCTCAGAATGCGTTACTAGACAGCCTGTTTCTGTTGCAGCCTGATGAGCTAGCAGATATTGACGATGACCTTCCTGCTACCGTCATTAATGCGATGATTGCAGCGATGGATGAGCTGCGTAAAGCTAGATATAACAGAGTTAAACATTATCCAAATAATACCGCAGGCGGACTGATGGACGCCGATGCGACTGCCGTAAGGGCCGATGTATCAATTTTGTCAGTCTTACGTTATCTCCGGATCTTGCGGAAAAAAGAGGATGAGATGCCCCGGCAGTTGGATAGTTTGATGGTGGTAGATCGGACCAATAAGCTATTGGGTGTATTACCTCTAAGTGAGATTGTCTCTCTGCCAACGGACATACTGGTTGCTGATATTCTGGAACAAAACTTTCAGGCAATTCCGGTGGATGCCAGTCAGGAACATGTGGCCCGTATCTTTCAGGATTGTGATCTTTTATCTGCCCCGGTTGTCGATCATAATTACCGCTTATTGGGCCGTATTACTATTGATGATGTTGTCGATGTTATTCAGCAGCAAGCTGATAATAAAATGATGCGCTCGGCGGGTTTGGATACTAATACGGACATGTTTTCGCCTATCATTTCCAGCGCATACAAGCGTGGTTATTGGTTGGGAATCAACCTTATCACAGCGTTCCTGGCTGCCTGGGTTATAGGTTTATTTGAAGCGGTAATAGAGCAACTGATCGCGCTCGCAGTACTTATGCCAGTAGTGGCTAGTATGGGGGGAGTTGCTGGCTCGCAAACGTTGACCATTGTTACTAGAGGTATCGCGCTAAATCAGATCGGCCGTAAGAATTTAGCTCAGCTTATTTTTCATGAAGCGTCGGTTGTTTTTCTTAATGGCCTGGTATGGGCGGTTGCGGTAGCAGTGATCGCATTTTATTGGTTTGGTGACCCAATATTGGGTATGGTTTTCGGTGTAGCTCTGCTAATTGTGTTGATCACAGGCGTTATCGGAGGGATCTTTATCCCGCTAGTTTTACAGAGAATGTCTATAGACCCGGCGGTTGCCGGAAGTGTTGTGTTGACCACGTTTACTGATGCGATAGGATTCTTCTCATTCCTGGGGCTGGCAGCAATATTTATTTAAGACTAAAGCGGTCAGATGTCAGGTTAATAAGTCCTTTTGTTGGCCAAGGGGATGCTTAGCAGGTCTGAATCAATGTGAGAGCTAAATGGCAGGGCTGTTCTTTGACGCTTTTTCAGTCAGTAGCGTGATTAACAGATCTTCGGACATCGGTTTGGCAAGCAGGTAGCCCTGTATCATCGGTGAGCCATACTGGCGAAGAAGATCAAGTTGACCTTGAGTTTCAACACCTTCCACGACTGTTTTCAAGGATAACGAACTGGCTAATGAGAGTATTCCTGATACTAATGCTCGGTCTTGACTATTTTCTTCCAACTCATCAATAAAGGATTTATCAATTTTTAATCGTTGAATCGGGTATTTTTTCAGGTAGCTTAGTGAAGAGTAGCCGGTACCAAAATCATCCACTGCGATATCAATACCTTTTGAAGTTAGTGTTTCGAGCTGTGAATAAATCTTCTCCTGATCTAACAAAAGAATGCTTTCTGTAATCTCAATAATTAAAGCCGCCCCATCCAGCTTATTTTCAGCCAGTTCGTGGGTGAATATTTCAACTACATTGTCTCTGAGAAACTGAGAACCGGAGATGTTGATACTTACTTTGGGTGTCAATGGTGAGCTAACGCTGAGCCGTTTAGCAAACGCGCATGCTTCATGGATGACCCATTTCCCAATGCTGTGAATCAAAGCAGATTCCTCTGCTAAAGGTATAAAATCAAGAGGGTAGATAATGCCCCGGTCAGGGTGAAGCCACCGGATCAGAGCTTCTACAGACTCAATCTGTTTGCCGTCAGCTGACCAGATCGGCTGGTACAATAGATAGAATTCATCCCTTTTCAGCGCTTTATAGATGTCCTGTTCGAGCATGCTGCGCTGTTTTGAATCTTCGTTCAGGGCTTGATTAAAATATTCGTGGGTATTACGGCCTTTTTCTTTTGCTTTGTACATTGCGTTATCTGCATTCAGCACAAGCCTCTCTTTGGTTAAGCCGTTTTCGGGATAGATAGCAATGCCTATGCTACAGGATATGTAGGCTTCGTTTCCTTCCAATATAAAGGGGCTGGCAAGAGATTTAAGCGCGTTCTTGGCGATTTTTTCTACCGTCGAAACTTTGTCCAGCTCCTGAACAATGATGGCAAATTCATCTCCCCCAAGTCGGGCGACGGTATCGGTTTTGCGAACACAGGAGGTTAGCCGTTCTGATACCTGTTTAAGCAACAGGTCTCCGGCATAGTGACCGAAAGTATCGTTCACATATTTAAACCGATCCAGATCGATATAAAGTAGAGCGGCTTTAGTACTGCTTCGTTCTGAGAACACCAGGGCTTGTTTTAACCGGTCATCGAAAAGGTGTCTGTTAGGTAGTCCGGTGAGGCTGTCATAGTTTGCCTGACGAATGATGACGGCTTCGTCATGTTTGCGCTTAGTAATA